>JBAQER010000556.1:0-10488 GCA_049286845.1 Bradyrhizobium sp. | reverse complement strand
TTCACACTTGGTCCTACAAGCTTAAAAAGGCCGCGTGATAAGATTCGAACCATGGAAACGCTCGACTAGGGCGCGAAAAAGCGCCGTGTCACCGCCATATGTAATGTTGATGAGTTTCCCATGAAGCGAGTTCTGCGACACCACGTGCCCGACGTCACTGTCAAAGAACTCCCCCACGCCGATGAGCCAGTCAGTCGGCTGCTCGAACAGGTCCCCATAGCGAATCCTTATTCGCGTATCAGTGGTCGGCAGGTTGAATGCGACTGACCGCACTTCATAGACATGCCACAGGAACCAGATCGTCGATACTGCGAGAACGAAAGCACTGTAGTAATTGCCGTGGTCCTTGATCAAGTGCTCGGCCGTATCGGAGACCTTGGTGGCGATCTCCGTTATCAACCAGATTCCTCCGGCTGCACTCAACGCCTGCGTGAGCCCGCCAAACCAGCGCCTCCGGATTCCCACATTGAAAGACTTGATAGCCCCGCCGAACATCATGATTCCCCCCAACGGGAACCATATCGACGGGGCGGAACACTTCCAAGTTGTGAGGTAACCATCCGTGCTGCCGCAAATGTCGCTCAGACGCTGCACGAGTACAATATGTAGCGATCAAAAGGTACCTCGACTAGTTATAGACGCGCGAGAGCGACTGGATCAGGAGACAGCCTTTTCTCGGCGCTCTCCAATTGGCCGCGCACCACTTCGGTAAATTTGCTGGCTATCTGCTGAACGATACCGTTAGTGGGATCATTCCAGCTAACTTTCCACCAACGTCTAGAAAAATCTCTCCCACCCGAATCGCGGCGGTAGCGATCGAACTGCAACGGCTCTGGAATACTGGGCCACCCGCCTTCGCCTTTCGCGGGTGACGACAGCTGTGAATCACACCACCGGCTTGACGCCCGGCAGCGCGGTGACGAGGTCGCGGAACGCCGCGCCGCGGATTTCGAAATTGCGGTACTGGTCGAACGACGCGCAGGCCGGCGACAGCAGCACCACGGGATCGGCCAGCCCCGAAGCCTCGGCGTCGCGCGCGGCGTTGGCGACCGCGACATCGAGCGTTTCGCTGATCTCGTGCGGCACCCCGTCGCCGAGCGTGCCGGAAAATTCCTGTGCGGCTTCGCCGATCAGATAGGCCTTGCGGATGCGCGGGAAGAATTCGGTCAGGCTGGTGATGCCGCCGAGCTTCGGCTTGCCGCCGGCGATCCAGAAAATATCGGCGAAGGACGACAGCGCATGCGCCGCAGCGTCCGCATTGGTGCCCTTGGAGTCGTTGACGAACAGCACGTTGCCGCGGCGGCCGACCTGCTCCATGCGGTGCGCGAGGCCGGGAAAACTGCGCAAGCCATTCTGCAGTACCTCGGTGGAGACGCCGAGCGCCAGCGCGCAGGCGGCGGCACAGGCGGCATTCTGCGCATTGTGCAGGCCGCGCAGCGAACCGATGCCGCCGATCCGCGCGATTTCGCTGCGGGCGCCGCCGGCAGCGCGCAGGATGGTTTCACGCTCGACATAGATGCCGTCGGCGAGCGGGTTTTTCACGGAGATGCGCACCACGCGCTGGCCGGACTGTTCGATCCGGTCGGCAGTATTGCGGCTCCAGCCGTCGTCGACGCCGACGATCGCGGTGCCTTGCGGCTGCACGCCGGCGACCAGGCGTTCCTTCACCGCGGCGTAATGCTCGACCGTGCCGTGGCGATCGATGTGGTCTTCGCTGACATTGAGCAGGATGCCGACAGAGGGATCGAGCGACGGACACAGGTCGATCTGGTACGACGACATCTCGACGACGTGGACCCGCCCCATGCGCGGCGGCTCCAGCGACAGGATGGCGGTGCCGATATTGCCGCCCATCTGGGTGTCGTAGCCCGCCACCCGCATCAGATGCGCGATCAGCGCAGTGGTGGTCGATTTGCCGTTGGTGCCGGTGATGGCGACGAACGGCGCATCCGGCGCGTGCCGCCGCCGCTCGCGGCAGAACAATTCGATATCGCCGATCACCTCGACGCCGGCCTCGCGCGCCGCCAGTACCGACCAGTGCGGCGCCGGATGGGTCAACGGCGCGCCGGGCGTCAGCACCAGGGCCGCGAAATTCGCCCACGACACTTTGCGCAGATCCGCGGTGGTGAAACCGGCTTGCGCGGCCTTGGCGACATTGTCGGCGCTGTCGTCACCGGCGACCACCTCGGCCCCGCCCGCCTTCAGCGCGTGGCAGCTCGCAAGGCCCGATCCGCCGAGGCCGAACACCGCGACCGTCTTGCCCGCGAAGGAGGTGACGGGGATCAAATGATCACCGCAGCTTCAGCGTGGAAAGGCCGGCCAGCGCCAGCATCACCGAGATGATCCAGAACCGGATCACGATCTGCGGTTCGGTCCAGCCCTTCTGCTCGAAGTGGTGATGCAGCGGCGCCATCCGGAACACCCGCTTGCCGGTCAGCTTGAACGAGGCCACCTGCACGATCACCGAAATCGCTTCCAGCACGAACAAGCCGCCGATCACGGCAAGCACGATCTCATGCTTGACCGCCACCGCGATCGCGCCGAGCATGCCGCCGAGCGCCAGCGAGCCGGTATCGCCCATGAAGATCGACGCCGGCGGCGCGTTGAACCACAGGAATCCCAGCCCTGCGCCGAGCACCGCGCCGCACAGCACCGCGAGTTCGCCGGTGCCGGCGACGTAATTGATCTGCAGGTAATCCGAGAACACCGCGTTGCCCGTGAGGTAAGCGATCATGCCGAAGCTCGCCGCCGCGATCATGACCGGCACGATGGCGAGGCCGTCGAGACCGTCGGTCAGGTTGACGGCGTTGCCGGCGCCGACCATGACGAAGGCGCCGAAGATCACGAAGAACCAGCCGAAGTTCAGCACGATGTCCTTGAAGAAGGGAATCACCAGCGAGGTCGAGAACGGGACGCGGCCGAGCCGGGTCAGGGCGTAACAGGCGGCGAGCGCGATCACCGCTTCGATCAAGAGCCGGATCTTGCCGGCGAAACCGCTATGGGTCTGCTTCGTCACCTTCAGATAGTCGTCATAGAAGCCGACGAAGCCGAAGCCGAGCGTCACCGCCAGCACGATCCAGACATAGGGGTTGAGCGGATTGGCCCACAGCACCGTCGAAACCACCAGCCCGGAAAGGATCATCAGCCCGCCCATGGTCGGCGTGCCCTTCTTGCTGATGAGGTGCGATTGCGGTCCGTCGGTGCGGATCGGCTGGCCCTTGCCCTGGCGAAGCCGCAGATGATCGATGATCCAGGGGCCGAACAGGAAAACGAACAGGGCGCCGGTCACCATCGCCCCGCCGGTGCGGAAGGTGATGTAACGAAACACGTTCAGGAATGTACGGAACACGCCCAGACCGGGAACCGTGTTGGAAAGGTCGATCAGCCAGTAGAACATTCAATCCGCCCTATACCGCGGCTTCGTCGTGCGCGGCCTTGCCGGGAAAGCGCCTTTCGAGCGCGGTTACAATCTTTTTCATTTTCGCCAGCGCGAATCGCGGAAACTGGCTGCGGTCCACTTCATCGGCATACAAGCCCCATCTGCCCGTGGGAAGAGCGTCTCACAAAGCCGTGAGATGCCGACCGATTTACGCCCTCGCCTGCAGGGCCGCCACAAGCCGTGGCACGAACTTGTTGACCCAGAACATTTTTTTACTGCCCTTGACCACCACGACATCGCCGTCCCTGAGCAAGCCGGCGATTTGCCGCGGCTCGAGCGTGGCCGGGTCTTCATGCCAGCCGAGCGCCTGGCCCGCCGGCAGCAGCCTGTACAAATGGCGCATCAGCGCACCGACGCAGTACACGCCATCGATTCCCGCCAGATGTTCGGCCAGGCCCTCGTGATAGGCCGGCGCCTCGGCGCCGAGTTCCAGCATGTCGCCCAATATCGCGATGCGCCGACCGCCTTTGACCGGCCGCGCCTTCAGGCTGTCGAGCGCCGCCGCCATGCTGGCCGGATTGCCATTGAAGCTGTCGTCGATCAGAACGGCGCCGCCGGCGGTTTGCTCCACCCCGCGTCCGGTCATGATCCCGACGTGGTCGAGTTCGGCGGCAAGCGCCGTCTCATCCAGAGCCGCGGCGTGAACCGCCGCCAGCGCCGCCAATGCATTCTGCAACCGGTGCGGCGCACCGGGCGTCAGGCCGAATGCGATCTGCCTGCCGCCGACTTCGGCGGATACGTCCCAGCTGTCGCCGCGCGCCGAATGCTTCAGCTCCCGCACCTCCGACGCGCCGCCGAAGCGGATGGTCTTGCCGCGCCATTCCGGCGCATCGATTCCCGCCGGCAATACCAGGACGCCGTCGCTGGGCAGGCCGCGGGCAATGCTGACCTTCTCCTGCCGGATCGCTTCCAGGCTGCCGAGCTTTTCCAGATGCACCGGCTGCACGTTGACGACCAGCGCCACGGTCGGCCGGGTCAGATCGCTCAGCCGCGCGATCTCGCCCGCCTGGTTCATGCCCATTTCCACCACCCACACGGCCGCAGCCGGGTTGGCGTTGCACAGGGTCAGGGGTACGCCCCAGAAATTGTTGAAGCTGCTCGGACTGGCATAGGCCCCCGGATAGGCCGCGATGAATTCCTTGGTGCTGGTTTTGCCGGCGCTGCCAGTCAAGCCGATCACCGGGCCCTTGAAGCGCGCGCGCGCCGCGCGGCCGAGCATCCACAGGCCGTCGAGCAGCGTGTCTTTCACCACCAATTGAGGCACGCTCACGCCGCCGATCCGGTGCGGAACGATCATCGCCACCGCGCCGGCCTTCTCGGCATTTGCGGCGAACTCCCATCCGTCACGCGCGCTGGCAAAACTCGAGACGAAGCCGCCGCTCGGCGTTCCGTTCAGCGCTACGAACAAGCTTCCAGGCTTCACCAGCCGGCTGTCCTGGGTGACGAAGTCAATGCTGGTTTCGGGAAACGTGCCTGACACGCCCAGTACCCGGGCCACCTCGGCAATCGTCCATAACGGCGCTGCGCTCATGCCACCCTCGAGGCCAGCGCGGATGCAACCGCGTCGTGGTCGCTGAACGGCAAGGTATTGTTGCCGACGATCTGTCCGGTCTCGTGGCCCTTGCCGGCGATCAGCAGCGCATCGCCCGGCTGCAGCGCCGATATCGCGGTCCGGATCGCCTCGGCGCGGTCGCCGATTTCGCTGGCGCCCCTGGCGGCGCTCAAAATCGCGGCGCGGATCGCTGCCGGATTTTCGCTGCGCGGATTATCGTCGGTGACGATGACGTTGTCGGCATTCCCGGCGGCAATCGCGCCCATCAAGGGCCGCTTGCCGGCGTCGCGGTCGCCGCCGGCGCCGAACACCACGACCAGCCGGCGTTTGGCGTAAGGCCGCAGCGCCTGCAGCGCCTTCGCCAACGCGTCCGGCTTGTGCGCGTAATCGACGAAGATCGGCGCGCCGTTGCGCTCGGCGACCCGCTCCAGCCGGCCTTTTGCGCCTTCGAGCAGTTCGAGCGAGACGAAAACCGCTTTGGGCTCGCTGCCGGTGCCGATCGCGAGCCCGGCGGACACCAGCGCATTCTCGATCTGGAATGCGCCGACCAGCGGCAGCCGCACCGGATATCGACGGCCGCGATGTTCGAGTGTCAGCTTCTGCGCAAAGCCGTCGATGTCAGCCCCGGCCAGGCGAATGCCCTCGCCCGCGCCGTCACCCCTGCTGCCGACCGCGACGATACGCAAGCCGCGCGCGCGCGCCGCGTCGATCACCTGTTGCGAACAATCATGATCGGCCGAGATCACTGCGGCGCCGCCGGGCGCGACCAGATCGCGGAACAGCCGCAGCTTGGCATTGAGGTAATGGGCGACGTCGGGATGGTAGTCCATATGGTCGCGCGAGAGATTGGTGAAGCCGCCGGCGGCGATCCGCACGCCGTCGAGCCGGTACTGATCGAGCCCGTGCGAGGAGGCCTCGAACGCCAGATGGGTGACGCCGTCGCCCGCGATTTCGTCGAGCTGGCGATGCAGCGCAATCGGATCCGGCGTCGTCAGCGAGCCGTAGACGGTGCGCTTCGGCGACACCAGCCCGATGGTGCCGATGCTGGCCGAGGCGTGACCGAGCCGCTGCCAGATCTGCCGGGTGAAGGCGGCCACCGAAGTCTTGCCGCTGGTGCCGGTGACGGCGGCGATGGTCGCAGGCTGCCTGGAAAAGAATTTCGCCGCGGCGAGCGCCAGCGCGCGGCGCGGGTTCGGCGTCATGACGAAGGGCGCGCCGATGCCATCAGGCGGCGGATGATCACCCGCGACCGCCACGGCACCGGCAGAGATCGCCGCATCGATAAAGCGCGCGCCGTCGGTCTTGCTGCCGGCAAGCGCGAAGAACAGGTCGCCGGGCTTGACCGCGCGGCTGTCCACCGCAAGCCCCGACACCACGACCGCTCCCGCCTGTGGGGGAACCGTGGCGTCGTCGCTGAACAGATCGCGAAGCTTCATGATGTTCCAGTCCGGCCGGCTTTGGCGTCGCTTATCGATTTGAAGTTTCCAAGAAAATTCGCGGCACCCACGGCAGGAACTTCAAACCGGCGACAATAATATACGCCTTACTGGCTTCCCCTGGATGCCGCAAGAATAAGGCGCTCGGACGGCGGCAGATCGAACCGCGGCTCGACCCCCAGGAGCGGCGCGATGCGGGCGATCACCTTGCCGCCGGTCGGCACCGCGTTCCAGCCCGAGGTAATGAAGCCGTGGGTTTCCGGCAGCGGCTTCGGCTCGTCCAGCATCACCAGCACCTGGAACTGCGGATTGTCCGCCGGCATGATCGCGGTGAAGGAGTTCAGCACCTGCTTCTTGGAGTAGCGGCCGCCAACGACCTTTTCCGAGGTGCCGGTCTTGCCGCCGATGTAGTAGCCCTTCACGTCGGCCTGCTTGGCTGTTCCGATCTCGGCGTTGAGCCGCATCAGATAGCGCATCTTATCGGAGGTCTCGGACTTGAGTACCTTTTTCGCCATCGCCCTGGCTTCCGCTTCGGACCGCTTGAGGAACGTCGGCGGGATCAGGTAGCCGCCGTTCATGACGGCGTTGATGCCCATCACCGCCTGCAGCGGCGCGACCGAAAGGCCGTGGCCGAAGGCGATGGTGATGGTGTTGAGTTCGCTCCAGCGCTTCGGCACGATCGGCGAAGCGCTTTCGGGCAATTCGGTGCGCAGCCGGTCGAGCTGACCCATCTTGCGCAGGAACGCCTTGTGCGCCTCGACGCCCTGCGCCAGCGCGATCCGCGCCGCGCCGACGTTGGAGGAGAAGGTGAACACTTCCGACAGCGTGATCTGGCGGCCCAGCGGATGGGTGTCGTGAATGGTGAATTTGCCGTAATGCAGCGCGCCGCGCGCATCGAACAGCGTATTCAGATTAGCCTTGCCGGAATCCAGCGCCATCGCCAGCGTCAGCGCCTTGAAGGTCGAGCCCATCTCGTAGACGCCGGTGGTCAGCCGGTTGATACGATCAGGATCATGCGCTTCCTTCGGATTGTTCGGATCGAAGTCGGGCAGCGACACCATCGCCACGATCTCGCCGGTCTTGACGTTGGAGACGAGGCCGGAGGCCGCCTTGGCCTTGTATTTGTCCTTGGCCTTCAGGAGTTCGTCGCGCAGCGCGTGCTCGACGCGCAGGTCGATCGACAGCTCCACCGGCCGCTGCAGCCGGTCGGTGGCGAAGCCGGCGCGATGCAGATCGGCCAGACCGTTGTTGTCGAGCCATTTCTCCATCCCGGCGATGCCCTGGTTGTCGATGTTGACCAGGCCGATCAGATGCGCCACCTCGGCGCCGGTGGGGTACACCCGCTTGTTCTCGCGCAGGAAGCCGATGCCGGGAATGCCGAGGCGGTGAATTTGCTGCTGCTGCTTCGGCGTGATTTCGCGCTTCAGCCAGACGAAGCCCTTTTTCGACGACAGCCGTTCACGCACTTCGCCGGTGTCGAGGTCCGGCAGCGTCGCGGTGAGGAGTTCGATCGCCTCGTCCTTGTCGATGATCCGGCGCGGCTCGCCGAACAGGCTCGGCGACTTGACGTCGGTGGCGAGCACCTCGCCGTTGCGGTCGACGATGTCCGGCCGAGCAGTGGCGATGGCGTCCTGCGCCGCGGTGCGGCGCGCGGCGTGATTGTCGGCGCCGATGGCGAACATCACCAGCCGGCCGCCGATCACGGCGTAGATCGCCGCGAACGCCAGGATGGCCAGTCCGACACGGGCGCGCGCCTTGGCGGCACGGTCGACATTGCGCCCGTACAGCAGGCTGCGGATCAGCCGCTGCCGCCATGGTTCCGTGGGCTTGACGGCGGTGGGCGCGGAACCGGTCATCGCCGATCCTCCGGTGCCGGCACCGAACCCGTCACGGTCGAAGCATCGGCCGCGGCATCGATGGTCTCGAGCATCGCCCCGATCGGATCGGGATCGCCCGGCTTGAAGAAGCGCGGCGGCCGCTCGGGCAGGTTCTTCAATGAATCGTATTGGGCGGCGGCGAGCGGTTTCAGTCCCAGGTGACGCTCGGCGAGGCCCTGCAGCCGCAACGGCGAGTCCAGCTTGGCCCATTCCGCCCGCAAGCCTGCGATGGCGTCGCGCTGCTCGCGGATTTCCGCATGCAGCCGCAGCACGCGCTCGGTACGCGAGGTGGATTCCATCTTGATCCGGTAGACATAGGCGGCGGCGAACACCAAAGCGGCGATCACGAGGAGATGGATGATCCGCATGGTCAGCCCCCCCTCATCACGTCATCGAGAACAGGCCATGCCGGCAATGCCGCACCGGCATGCGCAGGTGCGGCGGTGCGCTCGGCCGCACGCAGCTTTGCCGAACGCGCGCGCGGGTTGGCGGCAATCTCGTCGTCATCGGCCGTGACCGGACGCTTGGTCAGAATGACGAAGCTTGGCGCGGCCTGGTTCACCTCAGGCAGATGCCGCGATCCGCCGCCGGCCCTGGCGCGCTCGACCAGGAAATTCTTGACGATGCGGTCCTCCAGCGAATGGAACGACACCACCACCAGCCGGCCGCCCGGCTTCAACACATGTTCCGACGCCGCGAGCGCCAGATGCAGTTCGTCGAGCTCTTCGTTGACGAAGATCCGCAGCGCCTGGAACGTGCGGGTGGCCGGGTGGATTTCGCCCGGCTTCGACCACACCACCTTCGAGACGATGTCGGCCAGCGCGCGGGTGGTCGTAATCGGCGCTTCCCTGCGCGCGGCGACGATGGCCCTGGCGACGGCGCGGGAGTGACGCTCCTCGCCGAAGATGTAGATGATATTGGCGAGATCGGCCTCGGACGCCTTGGCGACCACGTCGGCCGCACTCGGCCCGTCATGGCCCATCCGCATGTCGAGCGGGCCGCCGAGACGAAACGAAAAGCCGCGCTCGGCCTGGTCGAGCTGCATCGAGGACACCCCGACGTCCATCACCACGCCGTCGACCGCGGCGGCGCCCTGCGCGGCGCAGATTTCGGCGAGATTGGAGAAGCGGTCCTCGACCAGCGTGAGCCGGCCGCCGGATCGATCCACCAGTTCGAACCCGCCCGCAATGGCCGTGCGGTCGCGATCGATGCCGATGACACGGGTTCCGGCGACGTCGAGGATCGCCCGGCTATAGCCGCCCGCCCCGAAGGTGGCGTCGACATAGATGCCGCCGTCGCGCGGGGCGAGCATCTCGATCGCCTGGCGGCCGAGCACGGGGATATGACGTGGGCCAGCCGGATTCATGCCCCGGCTCCGGGCACGATCCGGGGAAAGTTGCGGAAACTGGACGCGAACAGGCCCATTGCGCCTCAAATCCCTGCGCCTCGCCGGACTTTTCGTCTCGAAAGGCGGCGTTCGATAGGAAAGTCCGGGCGAGGCACGATTGCCGATGCCGCGTGTCCCCCATCGCAAGCCCGGATTTCCCGATGGAATTTGCTGGGCTGCCATGGGATTTCGAGCGTCAAAGAGGGCCTCGGCCGTCCCCCAAAACCGGTTCGGCTCTTCACCACTTAGTAACGTCAGTTAGCGTTAAGAAAGCGTTGAAGGATTGGGGAGGATTTGGGTCGCGGGCAAGGCGCGCGGCCGCTCCTCGCCGCGATACCCGTCCATTGCCTGGAACCGGATGGCCGGTGATGCTTCCCGCACACACTCGGCCAAAATGCGAAGCGGCGAGGCGCTGCCCGATTGCGCTGACGACATCGTAAAGGAATAGTAAATGAGGCCGTCTTGAAAACGCGCCATTGCCGTTCTCCTGCCCGGTTTGAGCCTTCCTATGTCGCTCGGTTCGTTCGCACCGCCTGTTGCAATTGATTCGAGGCGTCGCGCCGTCCCGTTGCCCAAGGCCAGCGCCAATATGAAGACATTCACCCCGGATTCCTCGATCGCCTCCGACGTGATCCCGTCGGCGAATTACGGCGAGCGGAACAAGGGCCGTTTGCCCGACATGATCGTGCTGCACTACACCGGCATGCCCGATGTCGAAGGCGCGATCGCCCAACTGTGCACGGCGGGCACCGACGTATCGGCGCATTATATCGTGCTGGAAGACGGCCGCATCGTGC
>JBAQER010000555.1:0-6205 GCA_049286845.1 Bradyrhizobium sp. | reverse complement strand
TCGCGCGCCGCAAAAACAGCGCAGCATTGCTCAAAGCGTCTCTTGCTTGTGCCCGCATTGCTTGCAGGCAAATTTGACGCGAGTCGCGCCCTTTTCCGCCGAAATGCGGTTCGGCGCGCCGCATTTGCCGCAGGTGGTCTCGATGCGGGTGTTGCCCTGCTTCACGACCAGCGTCTTGCGCGCCATGGTTTCGCGGATCAGGCGCTCGGCCTCCTCGCGCATCGACTGTTTCGACATCCGCTTCCACCTGTCATCATCAACGACGCAGCCTTACCGCACCCGCCTCGCTTTTGCGAGACGGGACGCCGATAAAATCGCCGCTGGAACCGCGCGCGCCGCCGTCAGCCCCTCACACCGTCAACACCGTCGATCCCGTGGTCTTGCGGGCGGCGAGATCGGCATGGGCCCTGGCGGCGTCCTTCAGCGGATAGGTCTGGTGCACCTCGATCTTGACCGCGCCTGATTTCACCACGTCAAACAGCTCGTTCGCCATCGCGACCAGGTTTTCGCGCTTGGCGGCGTAGGTGGCGAGCGTCGGGCGGGTGACGTAGAGCGAACCCTTCGCGGCGAGGATGCCAAGGTTGAGCGGCTCGACGCTGCCGGAGGACTGCCCGAACAGGGCGGCGACGCCGAGCGGCGCCAGGCAGTCGAGCGACTTCAGGAACGTATCCTTGCCGACGGAATCGTACACCACAGGCACCTTCTTGCCGCCGGTGATTTCGTCGACGCGTTTGACGAAATCCTCGCGGGTATAGACGATGGTGTGGGCGCAGCCATGGGCCTTGGCGAGTTTTGCTTTTTCATCGCTGCCGACGGTGCCGATCACGGTGGCGCCGAGATGCTTGGCCCACTGGCTCAGGATGGTGCCGACGCCGCCGGCCGCGGCATGCAGCAGGATGGTGTCGCCGGCCTTCACGCGATAAGTCTGGCGGATCAGATATTGCGTGGTCAGGCCCTTCAGCATCATCGCAGCGGCGGTCTTGTCGTCGATGCCATCAGGAAGTTTCAGCAGGCGATCGGCCGGGATCAGCCGCGCCTCGGCATAGGAGCCGATCGGTGCCGCGCCATAGGCGACGCGGTCGCCGGGCTTGATGTCGGTGACGCCGGCGCCGACCTCCTCGACCACGCCGGCCGCCTCGCCGCCGAGCCCGCTCGGCAGTTGCGCCGGATAAAGGCCGGAGCGGATATAGATGTCGACGAAGTTCAGGCCGACCGCGGTGTGACGGATGCGCGCCTCGCCGGGACCGGGCTTGCCGACCTGGACTTCCTCCCAGGCCAGAACTTCGGGACCGCCGGTTTTGTGGAAGCGGATGGCGTGCGTCATGGAGTTACTCCTTGGGGTGGGATGAAACGCTGGAGACGACAGAGCGGTCCGTTGCGGCTGGCCTGCAAAGCGTATGGCGATCTGGTTGATGGTGTTGCGGTGTTCGGTTTCCGTCAGCGGCGGCGGCAGGGATGGCGCACTCGATCCGCATGGCCGCCATGGACATTCCCTGAGTTTCGTTCTTGGCGGCCTTCGATGCCGCAGCGCAAATCTGCCGCCGACGGGCGGCAAGCGCAAGGGTCGAGCGGGCCAACCGGCCGGGTAGCAGGCCTGCATCGGCCTTGCGGCGAGGCCCCAAACCGCAAATACTCGGCAGCAAAGTTGGTGTTCCGGGGCAACCGGACCACGAACCAACAATGCGAAGGGGAGGATGATCATGACGCGGCAGAGCGGGAGTAGTCTTACCACCAGCCGGCGCGGATTTCTGGGCAGTACGGGCCTGGCGGCCATGGGAGCGATCCTCGGCGGCAGCCTGCCGATATCCGGCGACGGCGGCGGCATTCCGGCCGCCCATGCGCAAGGCGCGGCCGCGCCCGCCGCGCCGAAAGGACCGCAATATCTGAAATTCCCCGGCAAGAGCGACAAGCTCGTCGTGCTCGGCGAAAAGCCGCTGGTCGCCGAGACGCCGGAAAGCCTGCTCGACGACGACACCACGCCAATAGACAAGTTCTACATCCGCAACAACGGGCAGATCCCCGAAGAGACCAAAAATCCCGACGCCTGGAAGATCACCATCGACGGCGAGGTCAACAACAAGCTCGAGATCACGCTCGGCGAGCTGAAATCGAAATACAAGGCGGTGACGCGGCGCATGGTGCTGGAATGCGGCGGCAACGGCCGCGCCGGATTCTCGCCGCCGGCGCGCGGCAACCAGTGGACCAATGGCGGCGCGGGCTGCGCAGAATGGACCGGCGTGCCGCTGGCCGAGGTGCTGAAGGCCGCGGGGCTGAAGAAAACCGCGACATACACCGCGCATTATGCCGCCGACCTGCATCTGTCGGGCGACGCCAAAAAGCCGAGCCTGTCGCGCGGCGTGCGCATCGAAAAGGCGATGGACCCTCACACCATGATCGTGTGGGCCATGAACGGCCAGCCGCTGCCCAACATCCATGGCGGGCCGGTGCGGCTGATCGTGCCGGGCTGGGCGGGCTCCGCGTCGCAGAAATGGCTGACGCGCATCACCATCCGCGACAAGGAGCATGACGGCCCCGGCATGACCGAATTCTCCTATCGCGTCGCCATCAAGCCGATGGTGCCCGGCGGCAAGGGTGATCCTGCGAACTTCCGCATCCTGGAATCGATGCCGGTGCGCTCGATCATCACCAATCCGGCCAATGGCGCCAAGTTCGCGGCTGGAACCAAGGAATTGAAACTGCGCGGCGCGTCGTGGGCCGGTGATCTCACCGTCAAGCAGATCGACGTCTCGACCGATTTCGGCGCCAGCTGGCGGCGCGCCAACCTGGAAAAGCCGAAGAACAAATACGACTGGCAGCGCTGGACCGCGACCGTGAAGCTGCCCTCCGACGGCTATTTCGAGATCTGGACGCGCGCCACCGATTCCAAGGGAGCGATGCAGCCGCACCAGGCCGGCTTCTGGAATCCGCAAGGCTACGGCGGCAACGCCATGCACCGCATCGCGGTGCTGGTGGGCTGATGCTGCGATTGGTAGTGGCGGCGATGGCGGGACTGCTGTGGATGGCGCCCGCGACAGCGCAATCGACCTTCACGCCGCGCGACGAAAGCCCGGAGGAGTTTGCCGAAGGCAGCGGTCGCGACCAGACCTTCTACACCTGCACCGCGTGCCACGGCTTCAAGCTGGTGGCGCAGCAGGGCATGACGCGGGCGCAGTGGGACGATTCGATCAGCCTGATGATCCGCCGTCACAACATGCCCGCGCTCGACGACAAGGATCGCGCCGCGGTGCTGGGCTATCTGGAGGCGGCCTATCCGCCGCGCGCGCCGGCCGCAGGCCGCGGCGGCTGGCAGAACCCGTTCGCGAAGTGAAAGGAGGCCGGCGGGACCGGCCCGTTTCCGAGCCGGCGCCCACCCCGCATCAAGTGCGGGGCAGGCTTTCGCTCGAAAACGCTATCGGATCCTATTTCTTCTTCCCGTCGGCGTCGTACTGCTTGAGGAAGGCGATCAGGTCGCTGGTCTTTTGCTCGTCCTTCAGACCGGCATAGATCATCTTGGTGCCCGGGACTTTCGCCTTGGGGTCCTTGATGTATTCGCGGAAGGTGGCCTCATCCCAGGTGATCCCGGAGTCCTTGTTGGCGGCCGAATACGAATAGCCGGCGACGCTGCCCGCCTTGCGGCCGATGATGCCGTTGAGAACCGGTCCGACGACGTTCTTTGCGGTCTCGCCGATCTGGTGGCAGGCCTTGCAGACGGCAAAGACCTTCTCGCCGGCAGCGGCATCCTGAGCGCTGGCTTCGCCGGCGCCGGCGACCGCCAAAAGTGCAACGAAAACAACTCCTCGCATCCTGTTCTCCTGTTTGAATGGCCCTTCGGACCGGGAAATCCTTGGCTGATCAGGGCCACGCGGTCGATCCGACTTTCGGATTGCCGGCAGACCGACATCCCTCAAGCACCACATACCATCAAAGTTCCGCCCGCGTCGACCATGCGAGCCTGCACACCAGGTCGAATGGCCACGATGTCCTGAATCCGCGACAACGGCATCAGGCTGAATGCGGTCGAAAGCGCGTCCGCCTCGGTGGCCGTTGGCGCAATGACGCTCACCGTGGAGTACCGCAACGGGCTGCGTCCTGTCGCCGGATCGAACAGATGCGTAAACCGGCCTTTGGAATCAAAGCGGAATCCGGCGCCCGCCGATGTCGCGACCGCACGATCGACAAGATCGACGGTTTCGGTGAGCGCGCCCGGCCGGTCGGGATCGGCAAGGCCGACGCGCCACGGCGTACCCTCCGGTCGCGCCCCGATCGCCCGAATTTCTCCGATATTGACCAGCGCCGTCGACATTCCTGCCCCTCGCAGCCGCTCGACGACGCGGTCGGTGGCGTAGCCCTGCGCAATGCCGTTCAGCGTGATGGCGGCGCCGCGCCTGACCAGAGCAACACGATCCTCGCTCACAAGAAGGCCGCCGCGACCGACTTTCGCCAGCGCTTCGGCCAGCTTCTGCGGCGCGGGCCCCTCGCCATCCGGCCTGCCGGAAGCGAAATGGTCCGCATAAAGCTGCCACAATGGCTGTACCGTCGGATCGAACGCGCCGTCCGTGAGATCGGAAAAATGCAGCGAGGCTCGCAGCAGCGCCACCATATCGGCGTCGGGAGAAACCAGAATGCCGGTGCGGTTGAGGGTCGAGATCGCCGAATCCGACCGGTACAGACTGAACTGCTGCTCCAGCCGCCGCACGTCGAGAACACAGCGCTCGACCAGCCGTTCTGCCCCGGTCCTATCAGGGTGATAGATCTCGATCGACACCTGCGCGCCGAGCGCCGATCCGTGCCACCGCACGGCTTCGCCGGCGGCGGCGGTCCGGACACCGGCCAGCAATGCCGATCCGGCTGCGCTTGCAGCGATGACGATCATGCGCCGGCGGGTGAGACTTTGCTTGAGCATCGGCTGGTCCTCGTCAGTTGAGCCGCACGTCCGGGCGATCATGTTGGCTTTGGTCACCCGGCGCATCGCTGCCGAGCACATAGGCGCTCGGAATTTGCGCGAACGTCACCACCCGGCCGCCATTGGCCGCGACAAACGCGTCGGCAGCCTCGCGATTTCCGAAAGGCACGGCCTCGGCCGCGCCCATGCCGCCCTGCTTGCGGCTTTCGATCACGAAGAACGCCTTGCGCGCGTCGATCCAGTTGGTGGAACCCGGATCTTCCCAGCTTGTCGCGCGCGCCATGTCGGAAACATAGATCGCCCGGATGTCGCGGGGCTGGTCGGGCATCAAGGTGAAGGCCACGGTGTCGCGGACCGAGGTGAACCAGAACGGGTCGATCCTTCCAGCGGTGATAATCTGGCCCTTCGGACCGGGATGCTCCATCAGATTCATACCGCAGAACACGCCCATCGCGTCGCTGTTGAGCGCGACCGGCGGCGGCGCGACCGAGTTGGCCGAATCCTGGTTGCATCCAGCGAGAAGAATTGCGGCCATGAAGGCGCAAACGATCCGCAGGGTCATAATTCCCTCCGCGCAAAGAATACGGTCGCAAGCCCGAGTGGCGCCGCGATCCAGCCCAAGAGGCCCAGCAACAGCGCGCCGATGCCCGTGCTCGCCGTTCCGGCCAGCCCCGCCATGCCCGAGAACTGGCTGACGTTGAACCCGGTCAGATTGGTCAGGCGGTAAAGATCGGTGGGATTGAGAAACAGCAGCGCCTCGAGGACGGGCGCCGAGATGATGCGCCCCTGGTCGATTACGAGAATGCCGAGCAGTCCCATGTCGAACACCAGCACCATCAGCAACCAGATGCCCACCGAGAGTCCCGCAGCGGTGCCGCGATCGCGGACCAGACTGCTGATCAGATATCCGATCGCGACAAAGACCGCGCCGAGCAGGATCGAGGTCCCGAGCATGGAAGCGAAGGCATACCAGCTTGCTGCCAGCACCGAGGCGCCGGTAATGGCGAGCGCGGCGGCCGCCGCGCCATAGCCGATGACGGTGGCGAAGGCGAGGATCGAGACATGCCCGCAGAATTTCCCGAGCAGCACCTGATAACGGCCGACCGGATAGCTGAGCAGCAGGATCATGGTGCCGCGCTCCATCTCGCCGACCACGGCATCGTGCGAAATCAACAGCGCGATCAGCGGCAGCAGAAAGATGGTGAGACTGGACAGGCTGACGACAACCACATCGAGCGCGCCGGCGCCGACATTGCCGGTCGGCGCGCTGCCGAGGAATGTCAGGGACAGCGACAGCGCCGC
>JBAQER010000554.1:0-8784 GCA_049286845.1 Bradyrhizobium sp. | reverse complement strand
ACCGAAGCTTCCGCGAAATCCAGGAACCATCATCGTCATCACCACTCCCACCACGCGGCCAAGACCACCGACGGTTCGTCCAAGGCTTCCTGGCGCGACGCCAACGCCGCGATCGCTCCGTCGTCCGGTTCCGGGCGCAGCTTCACCGGGATGGCGTCGTTCTATGGCAACGAGTCCGGCAGCAAGACCGCATCCGGCCAGCGCTTCAATCAGAACGCCATGACCGCGGCCCACCGCACCCTGCCGTTCGGCACCAAGCTCCGCGTGACCCATGGCGGCCGCAGCGTCGTCGTCACCATCAACGATCGCGGTCCGTTCATTAAGGGGCGCGTGCTCGACCTTTCGACCGGTGCCGCGCGCGCGGTCGGCCTGACCAGCGCCGGCGTCGGCCGGGTCACCGCCGAGGTCATCTAACCTGTTCGGCGTTCAGAACGCCTCTTCCGTCCTTCGAGTTCGGTAAGCGTTGCGTAGCGTACGGCGGCAGAACTTCCTGCCTGCCGAAACAGAGCCTGCCGTCGCCAATGACGGCAGGCTTTTTTGTTTCGTCGGCCTCTCTGCCAGATCCTGAATTGCGGCTCGCTCACAAAAAGCTTTGCGGATCGACGTCGACCTCGAGCTTGAGATTGCCTTTTGTCTTCGGCGCCGTGGCGAGCCATTCGCGCAGATATTCCGACAGGTCGACATTGCGCAGCGATTTCACCAGCAGCCGGAAACGGTAGCGGCCCTTGATCACCGCGAGCGGGGCTTCGGCGGGGCCGAGCACCTGGATCCGCTCGTCGATCGGCGCGATCGCCGCCAGCTTGCGCGCAAAGCCTTCCGCCGTGGGCCGGTCGCCCGCGGAGATGATCAGGCTCGCGAGCCTCCCGAACGGCGGATAGCCGGCGCGTTCGCGGGCCTCGATTTCGCTCGCATAAAACGCCTCGCGGTCACAGGCCACCAGGGCCTTCATCACGGGGTGCTCGGGTTGGTGGGTCTGCAGGTAGCCGACGCCGCGGCCCTGGTCGCGCCCGGCGCGGCCGATCACCTGATTGAGCAATTGCCACGTCCGCTCGGCGGCGCGCGGATCGCCATTACCGAGGCCGAGATCGGCGTCGATCACGCCCACCAGATTGAGCCGCGGAAAATTATGGCCCTTCGCCACCAGTTGGGTGCCGATGATGATGTCGACGCGGCCTTCGGCGATTTCGTTGAGTTCGCTGCGCATGGTTTCGATCGAGGTGATCAGGTCGCTCGACAGCACCATGGTGCGCGCATCCGGAAACAGCGCTGCGGCTTCTTCCTGCAGACGTTCGACGCCGGGACCGACCGCCACCAGCGATTCCTCGGCCTGACAATGCGGGCAGACATGCGGGCGCGGCATCGAGAAGCCGCAGTGATGACAGACCAGACGCTGGCGAAAGCGGTGATCGACCAGCCAAGCGTCGCAGATCGTGCAGGCGAAACGATGCCCGCAAGCCCGGCACAGCGTCAACGGCGCATAGCCGCGGCGATTGAGGAACAACAACGCCTGCTCGCGCCGCTCGATGGCAATCTTGATCTGCTCGGCCAGAAACGGCGAGATGAAGCGGCCGCGCGCGGGCGCTTCGCGGCGCAAATCGATCGCCTCTATATGCGGCATGTGCTGGCCGCCGAACCGCGACGGCAGCACCACGCGCTGGTAGCGGCCCTTGCGAGCGTTGACCTCGGTTTCGACCGACGGTGTCGCCGAGGCCAGCACGATCGGAATTTTGGCGATATGCGCGCGCACCACCGCCATGTCGCGGGCGTGGTAATGCGCGCCCTCGTCCTGCTTGTAGGCCTGGTCGTGCTCTTCATCGACCACGATCAATCCGAGACTCGCGTAAGGCAAGAACAGCGCCGAGCGCGCGCCCACCACGACCGGCGCCTCGCCCGCCGCGATCGCCGCCCAATTGCGTTGCCGCGTGCGCGGGGTCAGTTCGGAATGCCACTCCAGCGGCCTCACCCCGAAGCGCTGTGCGAAGCGGTCGAGGAACTGGCCGGTCAGCGCGATCTCCGGCATCAGGATCAGCGACTGCTTGCCGCGGCGGATGACTTCCGCAATCGCCTCGAAATAGACTTCGGTCTTGCCCGAGCCGGTGACGCCGTCGAGCAGCGCGACATGAAAACTGCCGTTCGCCGCCAGCGCGCGCATGGCATCGACCGCGGCGCGCTGCTGGCGGGAAAATTCAGGCTCGGCGAATGACGGATCGGGCACCGGCGGCGCCAGCGCACGCGGCATCGGTTCAGTCGCGAGCGTGCCTTCATCGACAAGGCCATCGATCACGCCGGCGCTGACGCCGGCTTCCTTCGCGGCGTCGGATTTGCCGTGCAGCAGGCCGTCGGAGAGAATGTCGATCAGCCGCCGCCTGGCCGGTGTCAGGCGCTTCGGCGCCGTCCCGACCAGGCGCACGCCCATCCGCACCCGTTCGGGCCCGAGATGTTCGCCCATCCGCAGGCACATCCGCAGCACCATGCCGCGCGCCGACAGCGTGTAGTTGGCGACCCAGTCGACGAGCGAACGCAGCTCCTGCTTCAGCGGCGGCACGTCGAGCTTCTCGCCGACATCCTTGAGGCGGTTATGCAGGCGCGGATCGGGGTTGGCGTTTTCCGCCCAGACCACCGCGACCACCTCGCGCGGCCCCAGCGGTACGGCCACCACATCGCCCGGCTTCAGCTCCATGCCGCGCGGCACGCGGTAGGAATAGTTCTGGTTGAGCGCGACCGGCACCAGCACATCGACGACGCGGGTCGACGATGCGTTTGACGAGCTGGGGCGCGCGGAATGGTCCATCTTGAGAATCAGGCTCGAGATCGAAGGCCGGACTAACTTAGGGCCCGGCGCCGGTGGCGGCCAGTGTCAGGGCGCTGCGGCCTGGCCAAGTTAGCGAACGGTAAACGAAAGAGATGCGATATAGTCCATCAGAATCAGCAAGGCAGCGCCATGGCCAAGCCAATTCCATTGCCAATTCCATCGATTCAGCCGATCGAGCTCGACTGCGCCGCCGACGACATCGCGCTGCAGATGACGCGCTGGCTGTCGCATCTGCGCGCCGAACGCCGGCTGTCGCCGAAGACGCTGGAAGCCTATTCCCGCGACGTCCGCCAGTGCCTGGTCTTTCTCAGCGAGCACTGGGGCGCGCGCGTGACGCTGGCGCGGTTTGCGGCGCTCGAGGCCAGTGACATCAGGGCCTTCATGGCCATGCGCCGCGCCGACGATATCGGCGGCCGCTCGCTGATGCGGGCGCTGGCGGGCCTGCGCTCGTTCGGCCGCTTCCTCGAACGCGAAGGCGTGGGCAAGGTCGGCGCCCTCTCCGCGATCCGCGCACCCAAGATCGGCAAGAGCCTGCCGAAACCGATCCAGATGGCGGCGGCCAAGCGTTTTGCCGACGCCGACGAACGGGCCGGCGAGACCCGCGATCCCTGGATCTGGGCGCGCGACGCCGCTGTGATGGCGCTGCTTTACGGTTCGGGCCTGCGCATCTCCGAGGCGCTGGGCCTGAAGCGCCGCGACGTGCCGCTGCCCGGCGCGGGCGACGTGCTGGTCGTGACCGGAAAGGGCAACAAGACCCGCATGGTGCCGGTGCTGCGGAATGTACTGGCGCTGGTCCAGGATTATGTCGCGATGTGCCCGCATTCGCTCCCGCCGGAGGGGCCGATCTTCGTCGGCGCGCGCGGCGGGCCGCTCAGGGCCCGAATCATTCAGCTGACCATGGAGCGGCTGCGCGGCGCGCTCGGCCTGCCCGATAGCGCGACGCCGCACGCGCTGCGTCATTCCTTCGCCACCCATCTTCTAAGCCGCGGCGGCGATCTGCGCGCGATCCAGGAATTGCTCGGTCACGCCTCGCTCTCGACCACGCAGATCTATACCGGGATCGACAGCGAGCGGCTGCTGGAAGTCTACAAGACCGCGCACCCCCGGGCCTGAACGCATCCTTTCAAACCTGACACACTTCCGTCATATCCGCTTGGCTCTTGCGCAGGCGGCATTGTTCGGTCAATCGTGGATGCAGTCCACGTCGGGGAGAGAGAATCATGGGCGCACATGAAAGCATGGAGCACGCGGAGCACGCCGAACACGCATCCGGCTCCAACAAGAACATCGCATTGCTGATCGCGGTGATCGCGCTGTTTCTGGCGCTGTCGGAGACGCTGGGCAAGGGCGCGCAGACCCTGTCCATCAGCAAGAACGTCGAAGCCTCGAATCTCTGGGCGTTCTTCCAGGCCAAGAGCATCCGCCGCACCGTGGTCGAGGCGACGTCGGATCAGGCCAGGCTGAGCCTCGGCGTCATGGGCGACGATGCCGCCAAGGCGGCGCTGCAGAAGCAGATCGAGGCCTGGAAGAAGACCGCGGCGCGCTATCGCTCGGAGCCGGAAACCGGCGAAGGCTCGGAGCAACTGGCCGAACGCGCCAAGCATGCCGAGCACGATCGCGACCTCGCGATGGCGCGATACCATCATTACGAGGTCGCCTCGGCGGCGTTTCAGATCGGCATCGTGCTGGCGTCGGCGACCATCATCACCGGCATGATCGCCCTGGCCTGGGTATCAGGCTTGCTGGCAATCGCCGGACTCGCCTTCACGGCGATCGGCCTGTTCGCGCCGCATGCCGTGCATCTGATGTAGCGGGGCGAACTCAGCGCGCTTCGTGCACGCTCTTGCGAAAACGCTGGATCAGCCGCAGCGCCCGCGATGACCAGCCATCGCCGTCGCCGCGCAGGATTTCCCTGATCCGCCGCTTGATCGGATCGACCAATGCAGCGGCTTTCGCCCGCAGCGCCAGCACGAGTTCATAGAGCTTTTCGAACCACTCCATCTCGAGCAGTTTCGGCCGCGTCACATCGAAGATGAAGGCGGTGACGCCGACGCCGACGAATTTTGCGAATACGATGGTCGTGATCGCACTGAGCCAGTATTCATGGGTCAGCAGCCAGAGGCCGAACAGCTTTAGCGGAAACAGCGGAATCACCGGCACGATGAACACGATCAGCGTCATCGCCGGCGACAGCGTATCGATCCGTTCGGCAAGCCAATGCTTGAATTCGCGTAGCGGGATCCGCTCGACCACCCAGGCCACGATCGGCTCGAGGTGATCCCACAGCCAAGCCTCGATCAGGAAGACGATCGCAAGCAGAACCCAGAGTGGCTGTAGTAGGCGGTGCATCATGAGTCTTGTTCCCGCCCGGCCGGGCGCGGTTCACATATGGATCGCGCGCTTGCCAACCGCAAGCGCGGCTTCCTTGATGGCTTCCGATCGGGTCGGATGGGCATGACAGGTACGCGCGAGATCCTCGGCGGAACCGCCGAACTCCATCAATACTGCCGCTTCGTGGATCATTTCGCCAGCCTCGCGGCCGATGATGTGCACGCCGAGTACCCGATCGGTTTTCGCATCTGCGAGAACCTTCACGAACCCGTCAGTGGTCTGGTTGACCTTGGAGCGGCCATTGGCGGTGAACGGAAATTTGCCTGATGTATAAGCCACGCCGGCCTGCTTCAGCTCGTCCTCGGTCTTGCCGACGGAGGACACTTCCGGAGTGGTATACACCACGCCTGGGATAACGTCGTAGTTCACATGCCCAGCCTGGCCGGCGAGAACTTCCGCACAGGCAACGCCTTCGTCCTCGGCCTTGTGCGCGAGCATCGGACCCGCGACGACGTCGCCGATCGCGTACACGCCCTTCACGCTGGTCGCGAAATGCGCGTCGATCTGCACGCGGCCGCGATCGTCGAGCGCGACGCCGGCTGCCTTGAGGCCGAGGCCCTCGGTGTAGGGAACGCGCCCGATGCAGACCAGCACCACGTCGGCTTCCAGCTTTTCCGCTGGCCCGCCTGCGGCCGGCTCGACGGTGGCCGACAACGTCTTGCCCGAGGTGTCGACGCCGGTGACCTTGGCGCCGAGCTTGAATGCAAAACCCTGCTTTTCTAGGATGCGCTGGAATTGCTTGGCGATCTCGCCGTCCATGCCGGGCAGGATGCGGTCGAGGAATTCCACCACGGTGACCTCAGCACCAAGCCGGTGCCATACCGAGCCGAGCTCAAGCCCGATCACACCGGCGCCGACGATCAGGAGCTTGCCGGGCACCTTGTCTAGTGACAGCGCGCCAGTCGACGACACGATGCGCTTCTCGTCGATCTCGATGCCCTTCAGCCGCGCAATATCGGAGCCGGTGGCGATCACGATGTTCTTGGTCTCGACCAGCTGCGCCTTGCCGTCGCCGCCGGTGATTTCCACCTTGCCGGCGCCGAGCACCTTGCCCTTGCCGTGGATGACGTCGATCTTGTTCTTCTTCATCAGGAACTCGACGCCCTTGACGTTGCCGTCGATGCCCTGCTGCTTGAAATTCATCATCGCGGGCAGATCGAGCTTCGGCGCGGAGACGCTGACTCCCATTCTCGCGAAGGAGTGCCCGGCCTCCTCGAACATTTCGGAGGCATGCAGCAGCGCCTTCGACGGCATGCAGCCGACATTGAGGCAGGTGCCGCCGAGGGTTGCGTTCTTCTCGACCACGGCGACCTTCATGCCGAGCTGCGCCGCGCGCACCGCGCAGACATATCCGCCGGGTCCGGTGCCGATGATAACGAGATCGTAGGAGGCCATGATAGAAATCCTGTAGCTGGATGGTGTGACGGGTGTTAGCGCCCGCCCGATACATCAAGAATGGCGCTGGTCACGTAGGACGCTTCGTCCGACATCAGCCAGACGATGGCGCTGGCGATTTCGTCCGCGGTGCCGACGCGCTTCATCGGCACCGCATTCGCAAGCCGGTGGGCGCGGTCGGGTTCGCCGCCGCTGGCGTGAATTTCGGTGTCGATCAATCCGGGCCGGATCGCGGCGACGCGAATGCCCTCGCCGGCGACCTCGTGGCCGAGGCCGACGGTGAAGGAATCGATCGCGCCCTTGGACGCCGCGTAATCGACATAGGTGTTGGGCGAGCCGAGCTTTGCGGCCACCGACGACAGGTTGACGATGACGCCGCCCTTGCCGCCGTGGCGGGTCGACATCCGCTTCACCGCCTCGCGCGCGCACAGAATGCTGCCGGTGACGTTGACCGCCATCATGCGCTGGATGCGCTCGGCGGACATCTCGTCCACCCGCGACGTGGTCCCGACGATGCCGGCATTGTTGACCAGCGCGCCAAGCGTGCCGAAGGCATCCGCCGCCTTGAACATCGCGAGGATGTCGCTCTCGCTGCCGACGTCGCATTTCACCGCGATCGCCTTGCCGTTCCTGCCCTCGATGGCGGCGACGACGTGGCGCGCCGCGGTTTCATTGCTGGCATAGCCGATGCAGACCCGAAAGCCGCGCGCGGCGGCCGCAATCGCGGTGGCGCGGCCGATGCCGCGGCTTCCGCCGGTGATAACCACAACCCTGTCCGTCAAGATTCACCCCCCACAGTCAAACGCCTTCTATTGAAACAGCCGTACCAGCATCGCCACCAGGGCCAGCACCGAGACGAGCCAGACCAGGCTGCGCGCATACGGGATCTGGATGAAATAGAGCGGCACGTACAGGACGCGGGTGACAACCCACGCTTCCGCGCCGAGCGTCCCGAGGCCGCCGTTCCGTCCGGTGACGACCAGCGCCCTGCGAATATCCCCTGCACCACCCTCGGCGCGTCGCGCGGGCCGGCCTTGTAGTCGCCGCCCATCTCCACGGTGGAGGAAATCGACTGCAGGAACAGTTGCACCAGCAGCAACACGGTGCCCAATCCAAGCATCACGATTTCGGTCGGCAGCGGCTGCATCATTTCCCCTCGGCCTGGCACCGGCATCGCGATGCCGGCCCGGAGCCGGACATCGCGGGCCGCAACCCGTTACAGATCCAGTACCAGCCGCGCCGGATCCTCGAGGTTTTCCTTGACCCGCACCAGGAACGTCACCGCTTCCTTGCCGTCGATCACGCGGTGATCGTAGGACAGCGCCAGATACATCATCGGGCGGATCTCGACCTTGCCGCCGATCGCCATCGGGCGCTCCTGGATCTTGTGCATGCCGAGGATGCCGGACTGCGGCGCGTTCAGGATCGGCGTCGACATCAGCGAACCGTAGATGCCGCCATTGGTGATGGTGAAGGTGCCGCCCTGCATCTCGTCGATCTTGAGCTGGCCGTCGCGGGCACGGCGGCCGAAATCGGCGATGCCCTTTTCGATGTCGGCGATCGACTTGTGGTCGCAGTCGCGCAGCACCGGCACCACCAGGCCCTTGTCGGTGCCGACCGCAACGCCGATGTGATAGTAATTCTTGTAGATCAGATCGGTGCCGTCGATCTCGGCATTGACGGCCGGAATGTCCTTCAGCGCCTGCACGCAGGCCTTGGTGAAGAAGCCCATGAAGCCCAGCTTGCTGCCGTGCTTCTTCTCGAACACGTCCTTGTACTGGGTCCGCATCGCCATGATGTTGGTCATGTCGACCTCGTTGAAGGTCGTCAGCATCGCAGCCGTGTTCTGCACGTCCTTGAGGCGGCGGGCGATGGTCTGGCGCAGCCGCGTCATCTTCACGCGCTCTTCGCGCGCGGCATCGTCGGCGGGCGAGGGGCTGCGCACCTGCACCGAGGCTGCGGGCTGATTGACCGGCGTCGGCGCCGAGGCCGCCTTCTCGATCGCAGCCAGCATGTCGCCTTTGGTCACCCTGCCGTCCTTGCCGGAGCCGGGGACGGTGGCGGCGTCGATGCCGCTCTCGGCGGAAATCTTGCGCACCGACGGCGCCAGCGCCGCGTCTGACGGCGGCGCCTTTGGCGCCGCGGCGGCGGGCGTGGCAGCGGGCGCTGGCGCCGCTGCCTTGGCG
>JBAQER010000553.1:0-5804 GCA_049286845.1 Bradyrhizobium sp. | reverse complement strand
TGCCGGCGGAGCGCCCGCCATGCGCCCCCTGGTTGGCTCGCAGGTTTGCATCGGCGGGTTCACGCGCCTAAATGACCTCATGGAATCGCTTTGAGAGAGTTTTGGGCATGGCTGCAGCATCCGTTCGCGACAACAAGGCGCTGAGCCGGTTCGAACTCGATGTCGAAGGCACACTGGCGTTCGCGAATTACCGCCTGACGCCCTCGGCCGTCATCATCACTCACACCGAGACGCCGCGTGCGCTGCGCGGCCGCGGCATCGGCTCGCAACTGGTGCATGGCGCGCTGCAGCTGATCCGCGCCGATGGGCTGAAGGTGATCGCCGGCTGCAGTTTCGTAGTCGATTACCTGCACAAGAATCCTGAGTTTGCCGATCTGGCGGGGTCAGTTTCAGGGACAATCCGGCGATGACCGATTCACCCCCGGCGGGGTTTCAGCCGTTCGGGGTGACGGACGGCTTCATCGGGCACAACGGCCCGTATTACTGGCGTCAGGATTCCACGGGCCAGCTCGAATTCGGCTTCCAGACCGACGAGCGGCACGGCAACCCCAATGGCGTCCTGCATGGCGGCGCAGTGCTGAGCTTTCTCGACACCATCCTCGGCCACGCTGTGGTCACCGGCACGCAGCGGCCCTGCGCCACCCGCCTCTTCGAGGGCGAGCCCCGGAAGTAACCGCCCTCGCCCGCGCCGGCGCGCGCGATCATGAAACGCTTCACCTTGGATCGGACAAAAAAGGCCCGCCGTCCGGCGGGCCTTTTGATTTCGGCTGACGATCCGTCTATGGCCGGCGCCTAGTGCTTGATCTCCGGCGGCAGCTTGCCGCCGTTGGCGGCGAATTTCGTCATCACCTGCTTGTGCAGCCAGATGTTCATGCTGGCGGAATCATTGCTGTCGCCGGTGTAACCGAGCTCCTTGGCAAGCTCCTTGCGTGCGGCGAAGCTGGAATCGATATCGAGCGCCTTCATCAGATCGACGATCGAGGTGCGCCATTCGAGCTTTTCGCCCTTGGCCTTCACCGCCGCGTCGAGAATCGGCGCGACATCGACGGTGGCCGCGGGCGCCGATCCGCCCGATGCCGTGCCTGCCGCTGCGCCGCCGGCTGCCGGGGCCGCGTCGACCTTGGTGCCGAAGATCGCGTTCATGATTTTTCCGAAGATGCTCATCGTTCTCTCTCCAATAGACGTTTCACACCGCGTAATGGCCCCATCCGGACCTTAACCTCATCACCGAGGCTTGCCAATGCGGCATTCACCGAACCGTGAGCAATGGCATCGGCTGATTAAGGTACGATGACAGCTCAGTTCGCGACACGGCCAGCTTTGGTTTCCTGTCGTCTGGTCTGATCGTGATCGTTTCCGCAATCGCCCTCGCGCCACAACCGCGCGCGAAAATGGTCGTTGCGGCAAGGGAGACGACGACCATGGCCACCTATCCTGGGAATGTCACTCAACTCGCCCAACCCGCGCAAGAAAGCGCGGCAGCCCCGATCATACGGAAGATCGGGCTTACCGATCTTCACAGGGCCCTGCAACTCGGCTGGGAGGACTTCAAGGCCGTACCCAGCCACGCCATCATGCTCTGCCTGATCTATCCCGTGCTCGGGCTGGTGCTGGCGCGCACGGTGCTGGGTTATTCGGTATTGCCGCTGCTGTTTCCGCTGGCGGCGGGCTTCGCCCTGCTCGGCCCGTTCGCGGCACTCGGCCTCTATGAACTGAGCCGCCGCCGCGAGCGAGGCGAACCGGCCTCCGCATTTGACGCGATCGACGTGTTCCGCGCGCCGTCGTTCGGCGCCATGCTCGGGCTCGGCACGCTGCTGCTGGCGCTGTTCGTGACCTGGGTAGCGACCGCACAGGCGATCTATGTCGCGGCATTCGGCTACGAAACGGCGGCCGGAATGCCCGACTTTGCCGGGCGCGTTCTGACCACGCCGCAGGGCTGGTGGCTGATCGTGGTCGGCTGCGGCACTGGCTTCCTGTTTGCGCTGGTGGCGCTTTGCGTCAGCGTGGTTTCGTTCCCGCTGATGCTCGACCGTCACGCCGGCGTCGGCGACGCCATGGTGACCTCGCTCCGCGCGGTGGCACGCAACCCGGTGCCGATGGCGGCATGGGGATTGATCGTCGCAGTGCTGCTGGTCGCGGGATCGCTGCCGCTGTTCCTCGGACTTGCCGTCGTCATCCCGCTGCTCGGCCACGCCACCTGGCATCTCTATCGCCAGGTGATCGCGCCCGAACTCAACCCGCAACCGCTGCCGCCCCGGCCGCATCGCGAGCGGCGTCCGGCTGCCGATTTTCCGGCCAACCTGTTCCCGTGGCGGCGCAAGACCGACGCGTAACGCGCACGAAGGCCCCGATACACATTGATCAGACTGCCGGTTGCCTGTCGACCGGCGGTCTGGCTTGCAGGCGCTATCACGCGCTGACGTCGCGCGAGATCGAATTTGAGTCAATTCGATCTCGACGGCGTCGGAGCTGCATCCGGCCGACGCCCGCGCAAGCCTTGTTTTGGCCGCGGTTGGCGCTGACATTTTACAGCATGAGTCTGCAATCTCTCTTCAGAGCGGTCGCGATCAGCGCTGTCCTGACGACGCCAGCAGCATCGGCGTTTGCAGCGCCTTGCGGCACCGGCAGTTTCGAGGCGTGGCTCAACGACTTCAAAGCCGAAGCCGCGGCCAAGGGAATTTCGCAAACCGCGATTGCCGCGGGCCTGGGCGGTGTGACGCAGGATCGGAGCGTACTCTTGCGCGATCATTCGCAGCGCGTGTTCAGCCAGAGTTTTGAGGAATTTTCCGGCCGCATGGTGCCTCCCCGCCTCGGACGCGGCGCCAACATGCTGAAGCAATACGGCTCTGTGCTCTCGCGCATCGAGAAGAATTACGGCGTGCCGGGCGAAGTGCTGGTGGCGATCTGGGGGCTGGAGACAGACTACGGCGTCAACATTGGAAAATTTCCGACGCTGCGTTCGCTGGCGACGCTGGCCTATGACTGCCGGCGAACGGAGATGTTCCGGGCCGAACTCCTGGACGCGTTGCGCATCGTCGAGCGCGGCGATCTCGCGCCATCGGAAATGCGCGGCGCTTGGGCGGGCGAACTCGGGCAGACCCAGTTCATGCCGTCGTCCTACATCAAATACGCGGTCGATTTCGACGGCAACGGCCGCCGCGACCTGCTGCGCAGCGCGCCTGACGTACTGGCGTCGACCGCCAATTACCTCGCCGGCCATGGCTGGCAGCGCGGCAAGGACTGGGAGCCCGGCAGCGCCAACTTCGCCGTGATCCAGCAATGGAATAAGAGTGAGGTCTATTCGAAGACGATCGCTTATTTCGCCAGCCAGTTGTCGCGCGCGCCCTGAACAGACACGGCCTTTGCGGAATCATTATATAAATGAATTTATATTCATTTTTGTTTGGGGTTGCATGCGAATCACGCATGCGTGATGGGTTGTTGCACACCGGAATGATCCAGATTTTTACGATATCCGCTTGAAATCGACGCCTTCGAGGCCATTTCAATTTCCGTAGACTCATGTGTCGCCATTGCGTCAATCCTGCGTTTACATAGCCATTTTTCGCGTAATGGCTCGACGGCGAGGGTTCATTGGCTGCGGTCCAGCGAGCTATCCCGAAAGGTTAATGGATTCTTACGGTTGCCATGCGTTTAGCACCTAGCTGCATCGCAACATCGGAACTTCTGCACTGCAGTATGTTTTCATATATTCATTTCAACGATGAGGCTTTCTCCAAGAGCTGAATCGTAAATACAAGGAGACTACCCATGTTGCTCTCGCTCATCCGCATGATCCAGGCGTTCCGGGACTACCAGCGCAATGTCAGCGAACTGTCCCAGCTCAGCGATCGCGAACTGGCCGATATCGGCCTTGATCGCTCGGACATTCCGCGCGTTGCAGCCGGTACCTACAACGGCTGATCCGTTTTCAGCCGACTGACGAACGGATAACGCCCGCCTCGCTGCGGGCGTTGTCGTTTCTGGCGCATTCCACTCGGGACGGAAAAGCGCTACCTGTCTCGCCATGACAGCCAAAAAATCGTCCTCGGAAACCGTCCACATCATTGGCGCGGGCCTCGCCGGCTCGGAAGCCGCATGGCAGGCCGCTAGTGCCGGCGTTCGCGTGGTACTGCACGAGATGCGCCCCGACCGCATGACCGAGGCCCACCGCACCGATGGCCTTGCCGAACTCGTCTGCTCCAATTCCTTCCGCTCCGACGACGCCGCCAACAACGCCGTCGGCCTGCTGCACGCCGAAATGCGCCGGCTGGGCTCGCTGATCATGCGCGCCGCCGACGCCAACCAGGTGCCAGCTGGCGGCGCGCTGGCGGTTGACCGCGACGGATTTTCCGCCGCTGTCACCAGGGCGCTGCAGGACCATCCCCTGATCGAGATCCACCGCGGCGAAATCGCCGGCCTGCCGCCTGTGGACTGGAGCAACATCGTCGTCGCGACCGGCCCCCTCACCTCGGCGCCGCTGGCGGACGCCATCCGGGCGCTTTCGGGCGAAGACGCGCTGGCGTTCTTCGATGCGATCGCCCCGATCGTGCACAAGGATTCCATCGACATGTCCCAAGCGTGGTTTCAGTCGCGCTACGACAAGGCGGGACCCGGCGGCACCGGCGCCGATTACATCAATTGCCCGATGACCAAGGAGCAGTATGACGGCTTCGTCGATGCGCTGCTGTCGGGTGAAAGAACCGACTTCAAGGACTGGGAGACCAATACGCCCTATTTCGACGGCTGCCTGCCGATCGAGGTGATGGCCGAGCGCGGCCGCGAGACGCTGCGCCACGGGCCGATGAAGCCGGTCGGGCTGACCAATCCGCACGATCCCACCGTGAAGGCCTATGCCATCGTGCAGCTACGCCAGGACAACAAGCTCGGCACGCTCTACAACATGGTCGGCTTCCAGACCAAGCTGAAGCATGGTGCCCAGCAGCGCGTGTTTCGCACCATTCCCGGGCTCGAGAATGCCGAATTCGCGCGGCTCGGCGGCCTGCATCGCAATACCTTCCTGAATTCGCCGAAACTGCTGGACAGCCAGTTGCGGCTGCGCGCGCAACCGAGGCTGCGCTTTGCCGGCCAGATGACCGGTTGCGAAGGCTATGTGGAATCCGCCAGCATCGGATTGATTGCCGGCCTTTATGCTGCCGCCGATACGCGCGGAACGGCGCTGGCGCCGCCGCCTTCGACCACGGCGCTGGGATCGCTGCTCGGCCACATCACCGGCGGCCATATCGAAACCATCGACGCCGGGCCGCGCTCGTTCCAGCCGATGAATATCAATTTCGGGCTGTTTCCGCCGCTCGCCAGTCCGCCCACCAAGAAGCCCGACGGCACGCGGCTGCGCGGCAACGAAAAGACGGTGGCCAAGAAGCAGGCGATGAGCGCCCGCGCGCTGTCCGATCTCGATCGCTGGATTGCCGATCATTTGCGCGTTGCAGCGGCGGCGTGAGCGTTCCATGAGCCTGCCAAGAGACGACGCAGCAGCGCTGTCGGCGCGATGGACCGAAGGCGTGCTCCTGAAGCGCGACGTGTTTTCGACCGTCGAACGCGGCCGTTTTCGCAGCGATGCCGGCGAGGTCGACGCGGTATTGCGCCGGCTCGACCAGGTGCCGTGGTGGTCCTACATCCCGGCGCGCCACCTGTTCGGACGCGAACGCCGTGCGCTGGCGCTGGCGCGCGATCTGCGCGTCGGGCCGGAACTGCTGTGGGCCGGCAAACAGGCGCTGGTGCGCGGCTTCATCAACGGCGTGGCGCTGCATCTGGCGAAGCCGCACGGCGACGTCGCCTATTTC
>JBAQER010000552.1:0-3552 GCA_049286845.1 Bradyrhizobium sp. | reverse complement strand
AAGTAGAGCAGCCCTCGCGCGTCAGCCGCCGGCGCGCTCGACCGCCATGCTGGCCTGTCAGGCGGGCGGACCGGCCTTGACCCCGACATAGACGGTGTTGCTGGCGTCGTGATCGCCGAACGAGTTGTCGAAGGTCACGACATGCGCATCAGACGTTGCAAAGACGCTGGCGAGCACCGCGCTGAATGCGGCCTCCGGCGGATCGTTCGACCACAGCGCGAACACGCCGCCGGGATTGAGATGCTCGGCGAGCCTCGCGAGCCCCTCCCGATCGTAGAGCGCGGCGTGGCGCGGATGCAGCAGGTTGCGCGGCGAGTGATCGATGTCCACCAGCACCGCATCGAAGCGGCGGCCCGGCGCACGCAGGTCGAAGCCCTCGGCCGAATGCGACATCGCGAAGAAATCGCCATTGACGAGGCGGCAGCGCGGATCGCCGGTCAGTTGCTTGCCGAGCGGCAGCAGCCCCTGCTCGTGCCATTCGATCACCTCGGCCAACGCGTCGACCACGAGCAGCGATCGCACGCCCTGGTTTTCGAGCACCGCCTGCGCGGTGTAGCCGAGCCCGAGGCCGCCGACGACGACGTCGAGACCGGTTCGATCGAGCGCGGCCAATCCCAGCCGCGCGAGTTCAATCTCGGCCACGGTGAACCGGCTCGACATCAGGTACTCGTCGCCGAGCTTGATTTCGTAGATGTCGATATCGGTCGACGGCAGCCTGCGGCGGCGCAGGCTGAGCACGCCCATCGGGGTCGGACGGAAATCCAGCTCTTCGAAATAGAGGCTCATGCACCGAACGTCCTGATGGCGGCGGCTTGCCGCCACGCCAAATGGCCGCGGCCCACATCAGCAACAAGCGCATCGCCGCGCGCTTGCCAAGGCCGGGACCTAGCGGGTAGAAGGACGCAACTCTTCGCCGGTTCTGCCTGATCCGTCGCTGGAACTGTAAGAATATCTCCTAAGTATTTGAAAATATTGGGGAATGGTGTAACGGTAGCACAACAGACTCTGACTCTGTTTGTCTAGGTTCGAATCCTAGTTCCCCAGCCACTCGCCTACGTCATCGCAAAACTCCAGATCCCGCCTCGCTGGCGTCCTCCAGCCTGAGCCGCGCGGCGGTTTGCCGGCGCGGTTCGCTACCCGGATCCTCACGCCGTCGGCAGCGTTTCGTTCAATTTTCACGTGTGGACGGCCCCTGCGGATCAAGGTGTTTTTGACGTTTTGAGCGTAAGGGAGCGGTTGTGGTCATGTGTCCGGCCTTTGCTGCAGCCGAATTGGCCGCTGGCCCCGATGGAGTCCGCGATGCGAGTGCCCGATCAAACAGGCGCGATCGAGGGAGCTCGAAAATTGCCTGGCTATCTCGCATCCGGTCTTCGACCCACTGTCTCATCGCGTCGTGTGCACCTTGCCCCTGTCGGCGGCGGTCCGCCGATCGGCCCTGAGCTGCGGCCGGAGCGGCCGCGCGATTACTTCCGCCTTTGACCATCAGCGCCCACACGATGCGCGCGATCTTGTGCGCGAGCGCCAACTCTATGGGCCTTAAGGCAGAAAATATCCGGGCCGGACGGCAGATAATGGCAGGCAAGTCAAAATGGCGATCAAGTCGGATACTAAGGTTAGCGTCCTGCCCTACGGTTCGATCTACCGGCGCCTGCGCGGCAGACGCATGGGATTCTTGATACGCCAGTTCCAACCCGACGAGCGCTTACAAAGTGTTCGAGCGCCTCGCCGAGTCCGATAAGTGCCAGAAGCGAACATCGGCGCGCTATCAGGAAAGACGAGGTGGCCACCTAATATGGCCACCTCGGGATAGCTCATTGCGCTAAAAGCACAGTCAGAGTCGAGCATCTCCGTCTGGGCTCTCAGCACGAAGTTCGCCTCAAGCTGTCTTCGTCCAGACCGAACCGTTCGACCACCTGATCTTGTTCGGCGACTGAATCGCGCCGGTATACGTCTTGTCGTCCGGGAAGGTCATTGAAATCGTCGAGGCATTCACGATGGACCCGTGGGCGTCGGGACGATCATAGTCGGACATATCAACCTTGATGGATGAGGGTCCTTCGAAGATCACCGCGCTCCGGGCGCTCCCATCAGTCCAGCGGCCGTTCAGATCGAACACGGTGTTGATCACCTTCATCCAGACCGAACCGTTGGACCACCTGATCTTGTTCGGCGACTGGAGTTGGCCCGTATAGGTCTTGTCGTCGGGGAACGTCACGTTGATCGATGTACCGTCGACGACGGTGCCGTGGGCTCTCGGACGGCCGAACGCAGACATATCGACCGTGAGCGCCTTGAAGTCCACGCTGATGACAGCACTGTGCGAGCTGCCATCGGTCCAGTTGCCGTTCAGGTTCACCACGGTGCCGATTGTGTTCCAGTCCGCGGGGAAGCCGACCGGCCAGTTGTCGTTCTTGTAAATGTCGCAGCCGTTGCCCGCGGTCACGAGGTCGGCAAACCGCATGCCATGCCATACCGCGCGGCACGCCGAGGCGACCCGTTCCGGCTGCTGAGCGTTCCAGCCCCACTCGTACTCGTCGACGTAGGTGTCGTGGCTGTCCGAGTCGCTGTCGACCTTGACGACTTGGCAGGGCGCGTCGACCGACATGTAGTAATGGGACTCGATGCTCGCAGCCTGGAACTTGGCGGGGGTATTTTGGATGCTGATCTCGCCGCCCATCGACCAGTATCCATAAATCGTGTGCTTCTTCCATGCGTGGAAGTTCAGTCGCCCGGCACCGAGGCGATACTGTACCAAGGCACCGTCATCGGACGCCCACCGCTCCGCGCCGTTCACGATCCCCGTAAACTTCAGGTAGGGCGCGTCGTAGACGACCACACCGCTGCCTGCGCCACTCGGCGCATTCGATAATTCGCGGCCCTCCCGAAGGTCGATCGTCTGGTCCCCGATCACAAGCACCCCGGTCGGCGAGGAGATAGCGTCGAGCACGGGGTCGCCAAGGGTAACCGTCTCGATGCCGTTTCCGGCACGCCGTGTGTACATGCCCTTCCGGGACATAGACCCGCGAATGCCGCGACCGTCAGGGCGACCGCCGAGAGCCTGGCGAAGATAACGGGTGAACTCATCATAATTGGGGAAGGTGTGCCGACCGGCCCGGATCGAGGCGTTATGCGTCGCGAATTCCAAGTGGCCATGCTTCGGAGTGGTCGTGGCCTGATCGAGAGTAAGGAGATCCTGGTTGGACATCTGTCTACCTCCATGCATTCACACGAGGTGTGAAGTTAGATTTTTTGAATGGACGGTGGATCCGCCCACCGTCGCCAACATAGTTCGGTGATCGGGTTCCATCTGTGAGATAGATAACAGTGGAAAGAACAGTCAGGAGTTGATTCATCACCGGGGCAACAATCGCGCTGTTGGACGTGTCCGCCTTGGGTCATTCGCGTCGGTTTGACGATGTCCGCGTTTCGTCTGATCTATTCCGCATAGCCGACGTTTTTCGGGAAGGATCGGCAGGTCCGAATAGTGCCAAACTGCGAAATCGGTGATGCAATCCGATCAAAAAAGAAAGCCGCCCGCAGGCGGCGCTGGGG
>JBAQER010000551.1:0-1735 GCA_049286845.1 Bradyrhizobium sp. | reverse complement strand
GCATGCACCAGTCCGTCCGGACCGATCACGTTGAGTCCCACCTTGGCTCCGGAGAACAGCCGTTCGCAGCTCTCGACGATTTTCTCGAACACAGGCTGCGCATCGGCGATCGAATTGCTGATCACGCTCAGCACTTCGCCCGACGCTCTTTGCTGCTCGAGCGCCTCCGTGGTCTCGTTGAACAGGCGCACGTTCTCGATCGCGATCATGGCTTGGTCGCGGAAGGACTCGGCCAGCCCGATTTCCTTTTCGCTGAACGCGTGCGCCTCGTTGCGACCGTATACCAGCACTCCGACGCATAGATCCGCGCGCAACAGCGGCAGGTAGAGCGCCGCACTGATCCCCAGCGCCTCGCGAATGCGGCGCTCGTGGTCCGGAAGCTCGATCGCGGACCAGTCCGGCAGGTGCAACATCGCCCCGGAAACTATGGCCCGCGAGGGAAAGTTCAGGGCCGGATTGACCGGCAGGTTCGATGGTCCCATGTCCTGCATCGGGCCGCCCGGAGTAGCGCCGGCGACCGGCGAGTAGGTACCGCCTTCGCAGCGAAGCACGAGCGCCATGTCGCAGGCCAGCAGCCGCACGGCGGCCTCGACGATGGCATGGAACACCGGCTTCACATCCATCGGCGAACCGCTGATCACGCGCAGGATGTCGGCGCTGGCGGTCTGGCGCGCCAATGCCTCATTGGTCTCGTTGAACAGGCGCACGTTCTCGATCGCGATCACGGCCTGGTCGGCGAAGGTCTGGAGCAACTCCTCGTGGTGCTTCAGGATCGGCCCTGGCTCACCCCACGCCACGACGATGACCCCGACCGGCGCGCCTTCCCGCATCATTGGCACGGCGAGCATGCTCCGCGGCCCGCCGGTCACGACCAGGCGCGGATCGTAGTCGGGATCGCGAGACACGTCCTCGATGCGAACGTCCATGCCGGAAAGAATCACCCGGCCGGACGCCTGCGAGGCGTCGGGGCGCATCGGATACTTGGCGCGCATCAAATCCATGGCTCGCGGCACAAGACTCTCGGTCGCCATGAAATGCAGCAACTCGCCGTCGTAGCGGAATACGTTTGCGTACATGCCCTTGCATAGCGAACGCGCGCTCTTCACGATGGTGTCGAACACCGGCTGCACGTCCGACGGCGAACTCGCGATGACCTTGAGGATCTCCGCGGTCGCGGTCTGCCGCTCGAGCGCCTCCTTGGTTTCGTTGAACAGCCGCACGTTCTCGATCGCGATCACCGCCTGGTCGGCGAAGGTCTTGAGAAGGTCCTCGTGCCTCGGGCTGATCCGCCCCGGCTCGGCCCAGGCCACCGTGATCCCGCCGACCGGACGCCCTGCGCGCAGCAGCGGAACGCCAAGCAGGCGACGCAGCTTCAGCATGCCGGCGAAAGTCTGGTCATAGTCCGCGTCGGCGAATGTGTCCTCAATGTGGACCGGGTGTCCGCTTTCGATGACCCGACCGATCGCACGCTTGCGGTCGGGCAGCTTGGGGTATGCATCGCGCAACGCGGCCAGCGCTTCCGGCGAGCCGCCTTGCGAGGCCGCCAGATGAATCCGCTCGCCGTCGTAGCGGAACACGTTCGCGTACGTAGAGTCGCACAAGCGCGCCGCGTGGCGCACGATCGCGTCGAAAACCGGCTGGGTGTCCGACGGGCTGCCCGAGAGCACCTGGAGGATGTCGGCCGTCGCCGTCTGCTTCTCCAGCGCCTCCCTGGTTTCGTTGAACAGGCGCGCGT
>JBAQER010000550.1:0-4453 GCA_049286845.1 Bradyrhizobium sp. | reverse complement strand
CGCTGACGCCGCGGCGTGTGCTGGCGATCCGCAATTTTGCCGGCCGTCCGCTGCGCAGCACATTCACGATCGTCGGCATCGCGCTCGCGGTGCCGATGGTCGTGCTCGGGCTGTTCTGGCGCGACGCGATCGACCAGATGATCGAGGTCCAGTTCAACCTGGTCGAACGCGGCAACGCCGTGGTGACGTTCCCCCATCCGCTCAACCGCACCGTCATCGGCGACCTCGCGCGCGAGCCCGGCGTCCTCGTCGCCGAAGGTCTGCGATTTGTCCCGGTTCGCCTGCGCGCGGGGCATCGCAGCTATCTGACGTCGGTGATCGGCCTGCCGTTCAACGCCGGCCTGCGGCGCCCGCACGATGCGGCATTGCGTCCGATCGACGTGCCGCCCGATGGCATCACCCTCACCCGCCGGCTGGCCGAGCGGATCCAGGTCGGGCCCGGCGAGATCGTGACGATCGAGGTCATGGAGGGCCAGCGCCGCAAGATCGACCTGCCGGTCAGCGCCATCGTCGACGAGACGATCGGGATGTCGTCCTACATGGAGATCGACACGCTCAACCGCTTGACCGGTGAAGGCGCGGTGGTGTCGGCAGCGTCCCTGTTCGTGGAGCCGTCGGCGCTTCCGGCCCTGTCGCGCCGCTTCAAGGAACTGCCCGTCATCGAGTCGGTGGCGGTGAAGACCTACACTCTGAGCTCGTTCCTGGACAAGATCGCGGGCATCGTTTTCGTCAGCGCCGGCATCCTCACCGCCTTTGCGGTGATCGTCGCGGTGGGCGTGGTCTACAACAGCGCCCGCATCGCCTTGCAGGAGCGCGCTTGGGAGCTCGCCAGCCTGCGCGTGCTCGGCTTCACCCGCGCCGAGGTGGCGCAGATCCTGTTCAGTCAATTTGCCGCCGAAATCGCGCTGGCGATTCCGATCGGGCTGGTGCTCTCCCAGAGCATCGTCACGCTGATCGCGCGGTTTCATTCCAACGAGAGCTTCCAGATTCCGGGCGTGGTGGGCGCGCGAACCTATGTGGTGGCGGTCGCCATTGTCGTGGCCACCGCCGCGGCCAGCGCGTACATCGTACGCCGCCGGGTCGATCGTCTCGATCTGGTTGCGGTACTGAAGACGAGGGATTGACGATGCAGATGACGGCCGGTCGTGTGGGGTTGGCGCTGGGCGCACTGGCTGCGGTCGCGGGCATCGCCTGGTTTGTGATGCCGCAGCCGATCCCGGTCGAGACAGCGGCCGTCAGCAAGGGGCGCTTTGTCGCCAGCGTCGACGAGGACGGCAAGACCCGCATCCGCCAGCGTTATGTGGTGGCAGCCCCCCTCGCCGGGCGCCTGACGCGCGTCCGGTTGAAAGCAGGCGACCCGGTTGCCGCCGACGATGTCGTTGCCGCGATCCTGCCGCCGCCGGCACCGCTGCTCGACCCGCGCAGCCGCCGCGAGGCCGAGGAACGGCTGGGCACCGCCGAGGCCGCGCTGGAGCGCAGCAAGGCTGCCGTCGAGCGCACGCAGGCCCAGGCCGAGCAGGCCAAGACCGAACTCGATCGCACCCGCACGCTTGCCGGACGCGGCGCATCGACCGTGCAGGCACTGGAGCGCGCCGAACTCGCACAGCGGATCGCCGATCGCGACCTGCGGGCTGCGGAATTCCAGGATCATGCTGCGGGCCATGAAGTCGCTCAGGCCAAGGCGCTGCTCGGCCGCTACAGGGATGGCGTGGACGCACCGACCGAACCCTGGAGCGTCACGGCGCCGGTATCGGGCGTGGTGCTGAAGGTCTTGCAGGAGAGCGAGACGGTGGTGCAATCGGGAATGCCGCTGATGGAAATCGGCAATCCGCGCGACCTCGAAATCGTGACCGACGTTCTCAGCACCGATGCGGTCGAAATCCGTCCCGGCGCCGAGGTTGCGATCGAGCATTGGGGCGGCCCCGGCGCGCTTTCGGGACGGGTGCGCCGGATCGAGCCCGCGGCGTTCACCAAGGTGTCGACGCTCGGCGTCGAAGAGCAGCGGGTCAATGTGCTGATCGACGTGTTGTCGCCGCCGCAGCAATGGGCCGGCCTTGGCGACGGTTTTCAGGTGGACACGCGGATCACCGTGTTCACGCAGGACGACATCGAGATCATCCCGGCCGGCGCCCTGTTCCGCCGCGGCGACAACTGGAGCGTCTACGTCGCCGACAATGGACGCGCGCAATCGCGAACCATCGAGCTCGTGCGCCGCTCCCGCGGTTTTGCCGCGGTCAGGAAGGGGCTCGCCCAGGGCGAACGCGTGATCGTCTACCCCAGCGATCAGGTCAGCCCCGGCGTCCGGGTCAGTTTGAAATGAGAAGCCTCGTCCCGCCTGCGGGACGAGGTCAGGCAAGCGGGCTCGCAGCTTGATCGCTTCATCAGCCCTCGAATTTGAACGAGACTTTCAGCTTGGCGCGGTAGGCTTCGACCTTGCCCTTGGCGTCCAGTTGCAGATCGAGCTGGGCGATTTCGGCAACACGCAGATCGCGCAGGGATTTGCCGGCCCGGTTGACCGCCGCGGTGGCGGCCTTCTCCCAGGATTCCTTGCTGGTGCCGATCAGCTCGATGACCTTGTAGACGCTCTCAGCCATGTCGTCCTCCCGTTGATGTCAGGCAGGACGCAGGGTGCTCCTGCCGCGCGAAGAGCCTAACATCGGGATACCGGCGCCGAAAGGATGCGCCGCACCATGCTTCCGTGCGCCACAGCCGGCGCATCGGACCGCTGCAGAAAATGGCCGGGCGGCAACACTGCCGTCCGGCCATTTCGGATCATCGGCTCAAGGCGAGCGTGGGCCTTGCCCGCTCAGATCGAATATTTGAACTCGGGCATCGCCTTCAGCGCATCCCTGGTGGCGCTGAACACGGCGTGGTCCGGATACCACGGATTGGGCTTAGCGGCCGTCGCCGCCGGCGCGGTGCCGGTGGCAGCGCCCGTGGTCGTGCTCGACGCCGGGCGGCTGCCCGGCGCGATCGCTGCACCGGTGTAGGCGACCGGCTCGTCGACGAACTTGATCTTGTCGAAGGGAACGGCGACCAGATGCTCGCCGACGCCGAGGAAGCCGCCAACGCCGAGCACCACCGCCTTGATGTTCCCGTTCTTGTCGGTCAAGAGATCGTTGATCGAGCCGAGGCTTTCATTGGCATCGTTGTAGACCTTGAGCCCGACGAGCTTCGAGGCACGCCAGTTACCCTGCATCGAAGAGTCCGACACCACCGGCGGCGACGACTTGGCGCTGTCGGTGGTGGCGGTCGGGTTCTGCGCGAAAGCAACCGTCGCAAGCAATGCGGATCCGACCAGACCCGCCGTCATGAATTTTGCCAACATCTGGGGTCTCCCTGATATGAAATCGACGGGGAGAAAACCCGCTACGCCTCCGGCCGTTCCAGGGGCGGACGCATTTTCAACATGTGCGATGGGTGGCGACCGGCGGGTTCCGCGGAACACGTCACCGTACGCGCGCAAAATTCGCATTGCTGCGTCGCGCGGCTTTCAGGTCTGGTCTGCGAACACGATCAGAACGCGCCCCAGTACGGCGGTGTGTGGTAATAGCGATGCAGCTCGGCTTCCTGCGAGCGGTCGCCCCAGTCGAAATCCTTGTCGGCGTGGAACGACGGCGCGCGCTTGAGCTCCTCGTCGTCGATGTCGAGCTGGTAGGCCTCGAACGTCGTATTGTAGGTGAGACGCTCCCACGGCAGCGGCAGGAGGTTGGTTCCCATGCCGAGGAACCCGCCGAAACTGAGGATGGCATAGGCCACCTTGCCGGAAACCTTGTCGATCATCAGCCGCTCGATATGGCCGATCCTGTCGCCGTTGGGCCGCCGCACCGCGGTGCCTTCGACCCGGTCGCTCGCGATCAACTGATGTTGTTTGGTCATGACGTCGGTCATCATCGTCCCTCCTTGGGTTGATGAAAGAGACTAACGCTATGCCCTTCAACGAGTTCCGTCAGGCCGCCAGCGACGTTTCCCGGTCCGGCTGCGACGCATCGTAGAACGCCACCGCCTCGAAGCGGTAATTGCAGGCCTTGCAGCGCCACAGATAGGAAATGCGGCGCGGACCGTTTTCGATCCAGTCCGGGGCGGCGATCGGCTCGCCGCATTGGGCACAAGGATTCTCACGGGGCAGATAGCCGAACTCACTTCGGGCCATGCGCGTCTCCCTTGTCGTCTCTTGGTTTTGGTTAGTACTGGAAGCAGATTGGACAGGATTGCTGCCGGATATTGACGCCAGCGGATTATAATTCTTGCCGGGCATTGCGTCTATTGCACGGCGAGATGCCGGGAAAAATTTGAAGATTCATTTCGCCTTCGGATCGACCGCCGGCTGCCTGGTGTGCACCGCACCTGAGTTACGGAGATGAATCGTGGCGATGTCGTCGCTGTAGATTTTCTGCCAGCCGTCGACATGGTCGAGCAATTTGGTCGCCGCACTTTGCGTGCGCATCAGGGT
>JBAQER010000549.1:0-1632 GCA_049286845.1 Bradyrhizobium sp. | reverse complement strand
GCATAATGACTATACCGATCCGGAAAATGTACCATCCGGGGTCAGAATCACCGATCAAATTCCTGAAAGGTGTCTCTATACTATCCCGGCCGTTTCCACCACGCGCTTACATGCCGCAGATCCAACGGGGCCTGACCATCCATGACCGCACGCATCTCTAAGCCCGCCAAAAACGCGATGCAATCGGGGAAGGCCAAGGCCAAGGAATGGCAGCTGGATTACGAGCCGGAGCAGCCGCGGGCGATCGAGCCGTTGATGGGCTGGACCTCGTCCGGCGACATGAAGCAGCAGCTCACCATTCGCTTCCATACCAAGGAAGACGCCGTGGCCTATTGCGAGCGCGAGGGCATCCCCTACCAGGTGATCGAGCCGAAGGAGCCGGGCCGCCGGCAGGCCGCCTATGCCGACAATTTTGCATTCCGGCGCGGCGAACCCTGGACCCACTAGGGGGCCGCGCGGCGAGCATCGATTGAGGAGAGGCGGTGAAAATTGCCGGAGGGAATGTCGGGAAAAAGACATTTCAGAGGGGCGTTTTGACCTATTAGCGCTAGTGTCGCCGCGGGGCACAATCTCTTCGAAAAGTTGAGGTTGCGCCAAGCGGCGACCCAATGACATCTTAACGCAAGCCCGATGCCGGATTGCGGCGCACCATAACTGCGGAAAAACATGCCGCTTCATTCCACGATCGACACCACCTCGTCCGATTTTGCCCGCAACGCCGAGGTCATGCGCGCGCTGGTCGCCGAACTTCGTCAAAAACTCGATTCCGTGGCCGGCGGCGGCGGCGAAGTCTCGCGTAACAGGCACACTTCGCGCGGCAAGATGCTTGCGCGCGAGCGCGTCGATCTCCTGATCGATCCAGGCACGGCGTTTCTTGAATTGTCGCCGCTGGCGGCGCACGGCCTCTATGGTGGCGACGTGCATTCGGCGAGCGTCATTACCGGCGTCGGGCGGATATCGGGGCGCGAATGCGTCGTGGTCGCCAACGATGCGACCATCAAGGGCGGTACCTATTATCCGATGACGGTGAAGAAGCATCTGCGCGCCCAGGACATCGCGCGGCAGAACAATCTGCCTTGCGTCTATGTGGTCGATTCCGGCGGCGCCTTCCTGCCGATGCAGGACGAGATTTTTCCGGACGAGCGACATTTCGGCCGCATCTTCTACAACCAGGCGCAGATGTCGGCGCAAGGCATCCCGCAGATCGCCATCGTGATGGGCTCCTGCACCGCCGGCGGCGCCTATGTCCCCGCCATGTCGGACGAGAGCATCATCGTGCGCAACCAGGGTACGATCTTTCTCGGCGGGCCACCGCGGGTGAAGGCCGCGACCGGCGAAGTGGTGACGGCGGAAGAACTCGGCGGCGCCGACGTGCACTCGCGGCAATCCGGCGTCACCGATCATTACGCGCAGAACGACAGCCATGCGATCGGCATTGCCCGGCGCATCGTCGCCACGCTGAAGCCGCCCAGCCGCGCCAGCCTGAACATGCGCGAGCCGCGCGAGCCGCTGTTTGCGCCGGAAGAAATCTATGGCGTGGTCTCCGCCGACGGCCGCAAGCCGTTCGACGTCCATGACATCATCGCGCGGCTGGTCGACGGTTCGGAATTCGACGAATTCAAGAAGCTGTAC
>JBAQER010000548.1:0-7847 GCA_049286845.1 Bradyrhizobium sp. | reverse complement strand
GAATACGAATGGGGCGTGCATGTCGCCATCTTCGCCGCCGCCGCGGGCCTGACCGACGAGCAGGTCCGCGCCACCGTGCTGGAGAAGGTCGATGCGCCGTGCTGGTCCGCCGCCGAGCAGGCGCTGATCGCGGCCGTAGATGCGCTGCATGACCGCGTCACGCTCAGCGACGCGGAATTTGGGGCGTTGTCGGCGCACTACGACGACGCCAAGATTCTGGAAGTGCTGCTGCTGTGCGGCTTCTATCGCACGGTGTCATATCTGGCGAACGGGCTGGCCTTGCCGCTGGAGGCGAATGCGGCGCGGTTTCCGAAGCGGACATAACTCTCCCAAGTCGTCCGGCAAACGCCGGGACGACGTAAGAAGGAGGCTACGCCACGCCCGCCCGCAGCACGTCGTGGACGTGGACGATGCCGACCGGCTTCTTGCCCTCGGCGACGATCAGCACCGTCACTGCCGGCTTCGATGAATTGATCGTCTCCAGCATTTCGGTCGCGAGCATGCCCGGCGGAATGGTGCGGGGATTTTTCGTCATGACCTCGTCGACCGACGCCGTCATCAGATCGGGCCGCATGTGACGGCGCAGATCGCCGTCGGTGATGATGCCGGCGATCTCGCCGCCGGAGTCCACGATGCAGACGCAGCCAAAACCCTTGGTCGACATCTCCACCAGTGCGTCGGACATTTTGGCGCCGAGCGGTTTGACGGGGATCGCCTTGCCGGTATGCATGATGTCGCGGACGAATTTCAGCATCGCGCCCAATTTGCCGCCGGGATGGAAATTGGCGAATTCGAGCGCCGTGAAGCCGCGGCCTTCGAGCAGCGCGATGGCGAGCGCATCGCCGATTGCGGCCTGCATCAGCGACGAGGTGGTCGGCGCCAAATTGTGCGGACAGGCTTCGCGCGCCTTCGGTAATTCCAGCACGATGCGCGCCGCCTCGCCGAGCGAGGAGGCGGCATTCGAGGTCACCGCGATCATCGGAATCGCAAAGCGGCTGGAATAATTGACGAGGTTCTTCATTTCCGGCTGCTCGCCGGACCACGACAGCGCGATGATGACGTCGTCCGGCGTGATCATGCCGAGATCGCCGTGGCTCGCTTCCGCGGCATGGACGAAGAAGGCGGGGGTGCCGGTGGAGGCCAGCGTCGCCGCGATCTTGCGCGCCACATGGCCCGATTTGCCGAGGCCGGTGACGATGACGCGGCCCTTGGCCTGCCGGATCAGCTCGACAGTGGCGGCGAAGGCCGGCCCGAGCGGGCCCTGCAACGCGGCCGACATCGCGGCGATGCCGCTGGCCTCGGTCTCGAGCGTGCGCAGGCCCGAGGCAACGGCGGCGCTCGCCTGGTCGGTCCCGGATGATTTTGCCATCAGCGGTTTCGAATTAGCCATGCGTGGTTCCGAAGGAGGCGGGTCTTGGCCGCGGGCCCCTCCTTAGCACGGCCGATTTCGCGATGCGACGCGCCGGGCGGTTCCTCAACGGCTCATTAACCATAATTGTTTTAACTCCATTAACGACGTTTTCCGCCTGCGCGCTCGCGCATCTGGAACCCGGTCGGCAAGTAGATGATTTTGTTGGAGTATTTTCATCGTGATGTCGGGTCCAGCAAGGGGCCGCCGCAGGCGCGTTTTCATTTGGCGCGCGTTGTTGCCATGCCTTGCGCTGATCGCGTTCGATGGGACCTCGAGCCGCGCCCAGACGCTCACGCCAAACCTGTTCCGCGCCACCCGCGACGGCTTCGTGTCGCCGCAAGATTCGCCGCTACGCCGGACCGCTGAATCCAGCGACCGCACCGGCGATGCGGCCAACGATGCGCGGCTCCGCGACAAGGACAGGCCGGCGCCGTCGCGGATCGGCGCGATCCCCACTTACGGCCTTCCCGCCGCCAGCGGCGCGTCCTCATCCGGCTACGACTCGCTCAACCGCACCCGCAAGAAGGTAAAATTCTATCCTGGCCAGGCCAGGCCAAAGCCGCCGCCGGGTCCCGGCAGCAAGCCACCGGGGATGCGGGATCCGAACGCACGGGTGCGGCTGTCGGTCCCGCCGTCGGAAAGCGCAAACAAGACACCGATCCCGCCGGCGATGGCCGGCACCGTGCCGGGCCAGCCGCCGCGCAAGCGGCTCAAGATCGACGACGATCCGTTCGGCGCGGTCGGCGATTACGCCGGCAGCTTCCTGATCAAGTCTGCGCTCGAGCTGCGCGGCGGCTACGACACCAATCCGCGCCGCACCGTCGTGCCAGCCGGCTCGCCGTTTTATGTGATTGCGCCGGAATTGGTCGTGTTCTCCGACTGGGAGCGCCATGCGCTCGTCGCCGATCTGCGCGGCTCGTTCACCGGCTACGGCAACACCTTTCCGCCGCCGACCGACGGCACCATCTCGTCGGCGCCGGTCATCATCGATCGGCCGGACTTCACCGGCCACATCGACGGCCGTCTCGATGTCAGCCGCGACACCCGCCTCACCGCGCAGACGCGGCTGCGCGTCGCCACCGACAATCCCGGCAGCCCGAACATCCAGGCCGGCCTCGAGCGATACCCGGTCTATTCGACGCTCGGCGGCACCCTCGGCGTCGACCAGAATTTCAACCGCCTGCAGCTTTCCGCCGGCGCAACGGTCGACCGCACCGTCTATCAGAACTCGGAATTGACCGACGGCACTTCGACCAGCAACGCCGACCGCAACTACAATCAGTTCGGCGGTCTCGGGCGTGTCAGCTACGATCTGATACCGGGCCTGAAACCGTTCGGCGAGATCGACGGCAACGTCCGCTCGCACGATCAGCTGGCCGACCGCAACGGCTATCAGCGCAATTCCAGCGGCGGCTCCGTGCGCGCCGGCACCACTTTCGAATTCTCGCGGATCCTGACCGGCGAGCTCGCGATCGGCTGGGCGGCGCGCTCCTATGAGGACCCGCGGCTATTGCCGCTGCAGGGACTGCTGACCTCGGCTTCGCTGGTGTGGGTCGCGACGCCGCTGACGACAGCGAGATTTTTTGCCACCACCTCGATCGACGAGACCACGGTGCCCGGCGTCTCCGGCGTGCTGACCAACACCTACACCGTGGAAGTCGATCACGATTTCCGCCGCTGGCTGCAGGGAATCGGGAAATTCACCTGGGGCACGCAGGACTATCAGGGCGACGCGCGCTTCGACCGCTTCTATTCGATCTCCGGCGATCTGATCTACAAGCTGAACCGCAACATCTGGCTCAAGGGCACACTGCGCCGCGACTGGCTCGACTCCAACATCCCCGGCAACAGCACCAATTCGACAGTGGTGATGCTGGGGGTGCGGCTGCAGCATTAGGATTCACGCGGTCGACGGCCTCGTGGTTCGAGACGCGCCGACGTCGCCGCGCTTTTCCCATGAGGATCCAGAGCCCCTCGTCCTGAGGAGGCGCCAACGGGTCCGCGCGAAGCGCGGCCCGATGACAGGCTCCGCGCCGTCTCGAAGGACGATGCCACCGCACTGCAACCCCCGCGCGCCCCGCCAAACCGCGACGCGGCGACGCACCGGGCGGTCTTGAACCGCCGCGGGGGCAATCCCTACCTGATCGGCGTATGCCGCGGCGGTTGCCGCCGGCATCGGGAGAGACAACGATGAACTACCTCAAAACGGCGATCCTGCTGGCCGGGCTCACGGCCCTGTTCATGGGGGTCGGCTATCTGATCGGCGGCGCCGGCGGCGCCACCATCGCGCTTTTGATCGCGGCCGCCACCAACCTGTTCGCCTACTGGAATTCGGACCGCATGGTGCTGTCGATGTACGGCGCCCATGAGGTCGATGCGCGCACCGCGCCCGACCTCGTCGGCCTGGTGGCCACGCTCGCCGCACGGGCCGGGCTGCCGATGCCGCGCGTGTTCCTGATGGACAATCCGCAGCCCAATGCGTTCGCCACCGGCCGCAATCCGGAGAATGCGGCGGTGGCGGTGACCACGGGGTTGGTGCAATCGCTCAGCCGCGAGGAGCTCTCGGGCGTGATCGCCCATGAGCTCGCGCATGTGAAGAACCACGACACGCTGCTGATGACCATTACCGCGACCATTGCCGGCGCGATCTCGATGCTGGCGCAGTTCGGCATGTTCTTCGGCGGCCACCGCGACAACAACAACGGCCCCGGCATCATCGGTTCGATCGCGATGATGATCCTGGCGCCGCTCGGCGCCATGCTGGTGCAGATGGCGATCAGCCGCACCCGCGAATACGCCGCCGACGATCTCGGCGCCCGCATCGCCGGCCAGCCGATGTGGCTGGCGTCCGCGCTGGTCAAGATCGCAGGCGCCGCGCACGAGATCCCGAACGAGGAAGCCGAACGCAATCCGGCAACGGCGCATCTATTCATCATCAACCCGCTGTCGGGGCGCGGCATGGACAGCCTGTTCTCGACCCATCCCTCGACCGAAAACCGGATCGCCGAGCTGCAGCGGCTTGCCGCCGAAATGGGTGCAGGGACGGCGCCGCCGCTGCGTCCGGGACAGCCTCCGCGCCGCGGTCCCTGGAGCGTCCCGCGCGGTAGTGGCGCTGCCCCGCGCAGGCCGTGGGGGTGAAAATTCACCGCCGTCAAAGAACAAAAACCCCGGCGCAAGGCCGGGGTTCTGAAATCGCCGCGCAGGCAATCTTCCGTTACGGACAGGGATGGCGGAAGCCATCGTTACCGAGATAGGTCATGCTCTGGGGATCATACGACCGGAAGCGCTGCATGCAGTAGCCGATCGCATCTCGCCGCTGGGCTTCGCCCGCTATGATCGCGCCGCCGATCACGGCCGCGCCGATCCCGAGGGCGACTCCGGCGCCGACATCGCCACCACCCCAGCCGCGTCCACGGCCGCGACCGCGCTGCGCATAGGCCGAGGAAACGCCCATGGCGCCGGTGGTGGCAACCACGCCGACCGCGTACAACGACAACAGGACCCCTGTTGCCAGCACGCGGGTGACAAGCTTGCGTGCGCCCGATTTCTCAACTGCCATATCGCTGCCTTTCCTATTAATTCCGATCACGATGCCGCCCCACCGGACCAACGGCGTTGATCTGGATCAAGCTATATCGTGCGAGCAATCCGGCTTTGTGGGGCTCATGCCGATCCGACCGGTCTCGGCCGGCGTCCTCAGAGCAAGCTCCGCTCGTCTCGACAGAGCGAGCTCCGCTCGTCTCGACAGAGCTGCTCTCGTTTCGAGGTTCGCAAGGGCTGCCGAAGCGATCACCTCGGCAGGTTCGTCGTCCCCATCAGGAACTGGTCGATCGCACGGGCGCAGAGCCGGCCCTCGCGGATCGCCCACACCACCAGCGACTGGCCGCGGCGCATGTCGCCGGCGGAGAACACCTTCGGCAGCGAGGTCTGGTAGTCGGCGGTGTTGGCGCGGACATTGCCGCGCGGGTCGAGGTCGACGCCGAGCGTCTTGAGCAGGCCCTCATGCACCGGATGCACGAAGCCCATCGCCAGCAGCACCAGCTGGGCGTCGAGTTCGAACTCGCTTCCGGCAATCGGCTTGAACTTGTCGTCGACATGCACGCAATGCAGCTTCGCCACCTTGCCGTTTTCGCCGGAGAACTTCTGCGTCAGCACGGCGAAGTCGCGCTTGGCGCCTTCGGCCTGGCTCGACGAGGTCCGCATCTTCATCGGCCAGTTCGGCCAGGTCAGGCCCTTGTTCTCATGCTCGGGCGGGGCCGGCATGATCTCGATCTGGGTCACCGACTTCGCGCCTTGCCGGAACGAGGTGCCGATGCAGTCGGAGCCGGTGTCGCCGCCGCCGATCACGACGACGTTCTTGCCGCCGGCGAGGATTTCGGCGACGCCGCCGAGCGGCTCCGAGGAGACGCGGCGGTTCTGCTGCGGCAGGAAATCCATCGCGAAGTGGATGCCGGCGAGATCGCGGCCGGGGATCGGCAAATCGCGCGCGGCTTCGGCGCCGCCGGTCAGCGCCATCGCATCATATTGCGCGAGCAATTCTTGCGGATCGATCGCGACGTTTCCGTTTCCCTGGGCGCTGCCGCCGACCGGCGAGTTGTAGTGGAAGGTGACGCCCTCGGCCTCCATCTGCGCCAGGCGGCGGTCGATGACGTGCTTCTCCATCTTGAAGTCGGGAATGCCGTAGCGCAGAAGGCCGCCGGCCTTGGCGAACTTCTCGTAGACATGCACGTCATGGCCGGCGCGCGCGAGTTGCTGCGCGCAGGCGAGCCCGGCCGGGCCGGAGCCGATGATGGCGATCGTCTTGCCGGTCTTGTTCGCCGCGATTTCCGGCGGCAGCCAGCCATTGTCCCAGGCGCGGTCGACGATCGCGCATTCGATGGTCTTGATGGTAACCGGGTTGTCGTCGATGTTGAGCGTGCAGGAGGCTTCGCACGGCGCGGGGCAGATGCGGCCGGTGAACTCCGGAAAATTATTGGTCGAGTGCAGGTTGCGCGAGGCCTCTTCCCAGTTGCCCTGATAGACCAGATCGTTGAAGTCGGGGATCTGGTTGTTGACCGGGCAGCCGGGCGTGCCCGGTGCCACCGAGCCGGTGCCGTGGCAATAGGGAATGCCGCAATTCATGCAGCGCGCGGCCTGGTCGCGCGTATCCTTCTCGCTCAGGGGAATGACGAATTCGTTATAATGCTTCACGCGCTCGGCGACCGGCGTGTACTTGCGCTCGTGCCGGTCGATCTCGAGAAAACCTGTAATCTTGCCCATTAACGTCCCTGAACTTCGCTTCGTCATTTTCCGTCGTCATCCTTCGAGGCTCGCCTTCGGCTCGCACCTCCAGCGATAACGGCGAAGCCGTACGCAGGGATGACGTCCTCTTTTCCTGTTGTCGTCCCGCCGTCCTTCGAGGCCCGCGCTGCGCGCGGGCACCTCAGGACGACGGCGTCGTCGTATTATGCCCCGATCGCGATTTTCGGCTCGGCGTCGGCGTCGACCTTCAGTTCCCTGAGTGCGCGGCGGTATTCCACCGGCATCACCTTGCGGAACTTGGGCAGCCACGTCTTCCAGTTGGCGAGAATGTCGGCGGCGCGCTTCGAGCCGGTCAGCTTGGCGTGGCGCGTGATCAGGACGTGCAGCCGCTCGACGTCGGAGTCCAGCAGGTTCTGGAACACGTCGACCCGGCCGTGCGCCTCGAGATCGCCGGACTGGTGGAAGGCGTTCTCGTTGGTCATCTCTTCCGACAGCACCGGTTCGAGCTCGACCATCGCCATGTTGCAGAGTTTGCCGAAGTCGCCGGCCTCGTCCAGCACGTAGGCCACGCCGCCCGACATGCCGGCCGCGAAGTTGCGGCCGGTCTTGCCGAGCACCACGACGATGCCTCCGGTCATGTATTCGCAGCAATGATCGCCGGCGCCTTCCACCACCGCGACCGCGCCGGAGTTACGCACGGCGAAGCGTTCGCCGGCGATGCCGCGGAAATAGCATTCGCCCTCGATCGCGCCGTACATCACGGTGTTGCCGACGATGATCGAATCTTCCGGCACGATGCCGGAATTATGCGGCGGCTTGACGATGATGCGGCCGCCGGACAGGCCCTTGCCGACATAGTCGTTGCCTTCGCCTTCGAGTTCGAAGGTGACGCCGCGCGCCAGCCAGGCGCCGAACGCCTGGCCCGCGGTGCCCTTGAAGTTCACTTGAATCGTGTCGTGCGGTAGGCCGGCATGGCCGTAGATCCTGGCCACGGTGCCCGACAGCATCGCGCCGGCGCTGCGGTCGGTGTTGTTGATCTCGGCCTCGATCTTCACCGGCGCACCGCGGTCGAGCGCGGGCCGCGCCTTCTCGATCAAGGTACGGTCGAGCACGGCCTCCAGATGATGGTCCTGGTTTTGCGAATGATAGATCTTCTGGCCCGGCAGTTCGTTCTGGCGCACGAACAGCCTGGAGA
>JBAQER010000547.1:0-3142 GCA_049286845.1 Bradyrhizobium sp. | reverse complement strand
GGTCGTCGCGATGTCGCCATGACCTTTGCCTCATTCCACGAATCAAACCCGGTCAGGCTACAAGGCTTCCCTCGTCAGATGAATCCCCGAACAATAGAACAAGCTTCATGGAATCGATGGTCTAGTTCGACGAGGGTGATTATAAGTCGCGCCCCGAAACCGATTCCGCCTACCGACGTAGCTCCGGGATGACAAAAACGGAGTGATGCCGGTGGACGCCCAGAGCGGAAATAATCGCACGCATCGGGTGCCGGCGGCGACCGCTGCGGTCTTGGCGGCTATTGGCATTGCATCCTTCCTGTTCACGCATTTCGGTCCGAAAGCGGATGTTTCCCCCGGCGCCATCAGCATGACCTCGACGGCGGTGGTCGAGCGGGCAGGCGCCACGCTGATTCCGACCGAACCGCGGGCTAGGCCGGGCAAGCCGGAAATCTCCGCCGCTTCCCGGCCGCCGGCGGATTGAATCGGGCGCGCCGGCTTTGCAGGAATATTGCGCAGCCGCCGCGATCCCCTCGACAGATGTCTGCCGAAACGGCAACCTGCGGCAAACCAACGTCCGGTGGATGCCGTCGCCATGAGCAAGCCCGTCAAGACCGAAGCCGAACTGATTGCGATGGCGAAGGCCGAACTGAAAGTCCACGCCGATGGTCCGGATGGAATCGTTATCTCCGTGCTGCGCGACGGCGACAGCTGGGAGTTCCGGGCTTCCGCCGACGAGGCGACGATTGCCAAACCCGGCTATCCCGAAAGCGTCGCGATGCTGGTGCAGATCGGCGACCACCTCAGCAAGCAGTATAATGTGAAGGGGTGAGTGACGGCGCCGTTCTGAGGTGCGAGCCGTATTCGGTAGCGCGGCTGAGCTTTCAGCTGATCGTGTTCGATTGGATCGTTGAAGATACGAACCCGCATCTCGGATATGCCTGCGTACCCCTTCATCAAGCGTATCGACAGGCTGATCGCGGCCCCGCCGGGCGAGGCTACCGGCTGTACCGCGCAACGCCCTTGCCCGGGGCTGGAGCAGGTGACATCCGCTACCGTGCGTCGTACTGGTCCGGTCCTATCGCCCAGTCCCATTGCTCGTGGCCGTGGGCGTAGGTGCGGTTGGTCACGGCCGGGTTTCGGTTGATCAGCGGCCGCAGGTACATCGGGTGGGTGGCGCTGCGCACCTCGTGCTCGATCGTGAACAGGTGCCTGCCGTCAGCGGGATCGACGATGTCGCGAAAGCGGTATTGATACTGATTGTCCTCGCTGGAGACCAGGCCGCGCTGCTGCAGCCGGCGATAAGGACCCGAGAAGTCCGTGATGTACATCTGCACATGGTGGCCGTCGTAATCCCGCTGCGGCCGGTCGGTCTCGCGGAACTGGAGAACCTGGTCCTTGCCCATCTTCACGCGCGCGACGGTACCGCCGCCGTCGCCGAGCTCGGCTGGGATCCCCATCACCTCCGGATAGAAGGCGCAAATGCCTTGCGCCGTTCCAACAGGCACCTCGAACTCGACATAGGGAATGCCGAGCGTGATGCGCCCGAAGCGCGCGGCATCCGGCTCGTGGCAGTGCACGCGATTGCCCCAAGGACATGTCGCCTCGACATAGTCGTTGTGTTCGCTGAACGCGAATGCGGTGCCGTCGAGCTTGCTCGCGACCGACGCCAGCCGATCGAGCAGGGCTTCGCGGCCCGGGATCACGATCCCGGTATGGCCCCGCAGCACCTGCGCCTCGCCGCTCGGCAGATGAAACTGGCTCCTGCCGACGTTGATCCACATGTTGGTGTCGGACACCATCAGATAGGGATCGCGCGTCAGCCCGAGCCCGGCGACATAGAATAGCGTGGCGAGCCGCTGGTCAGGGACCGTCACGTTGACGTGCTCGAGATGGATGGCGTTGCCGAGATCTTCGTGGGCGCGGTCGAATGGCCGTTGCATGGAGGCGCTTCCTGAATGCGTTTCGGCGCATCATAGTGAAGTGCGATGACGTAATCCATTCGTTCGGCAATCAAGGTTGCGGGAGGAGACATGGTGCAGCTTTCAAAACGGATTATCGCGTTCGCGCTCGTCGCCATGGCCACGCCGACGGCCGCACAGGAGTGGCCTGGCAAGACTATCACGCTGGTCGTTCCATTCGCGGCCGGCGGCGGCATTGACGCCAGTGCGCGCCTGCAGGCGGTGGCGCTTGGCGAAATCGTGGGACAGACGATCATCGTGGAGAACGTTGGAGCTGCAGCCGGCACGGTCGGCAGCGCCCGTGTCGCCAAGGCGGAGCCCGACGGATACACGTTGTTGATCGGCAACACGGGCACCCACGCGTACAGCCAATCGCTTTATAAGAAACCGCCTTATGACGCCGCCAAGGATTTCGAGCCGGTTGGGCTGGTTTCGGAATCGCCGCGGATTCTGGTCGTCCGCAAGGATCTGCCGGTGAACAACCTGCAGGAATTCATCGCCTACGCGAAGGCAAACCAAAGCAAGATGCAATATGGCTCCGCCGGGGTGGGCTCCGCACGCATCTGCCTTGTGCGCTGCTGAACATGGCGATGGGTGTAGAGATCACGCACATACCCTTTCGCGGCGCAGGCCCGGCGATGCAGGACCTTATCGGAGGACGCATCGATTATATGTGCGACACCATCCAGACCGGGGTGGCGCAGGTTAGGGGCGGTACAGTCAAAGCCATCGCCGTCATGTCGCCAAACCGCGTGCCGATCGTTCCCGACCTGGCGACCACCGGTGAACAGGGCCTCCCGGGCGTCGAGGCCACGGTCTGGAACGGCTTCTTCTTTCCGAAGGGGACACCTCAGCCAATCGTGCGGAAGATGAACAAGGCGCTGGGTGACATGATTGCGCGCGCCGATGTGCGACAGAAGCTGGAGGCTCTCGGGCTTTCCATCGTCCCGCCCGAGCAACGCACGCCGGAATATCTTGCCAGGTACCTGCCGCAGGAGATCGAGCGCTGGGGCAAGGTTATTCGGGCCGGCTCAATCAGCATGGATTAGGACGCTTTCCCTGGTTCCGGCTACCCCCCGTAGCTCTGCACCAAACTCCCCGCCACCAGCGACCAGCCGTCGACCAGCACGAAGAAGATCAGCTTGAACGGCAGCGACACCACGACCGGCGGCAGCATCATCATGCCCATCGACATCAGCACG
>JBAQER010000546.1:0-2231 GCA_049286845.1 Bradyrhizobium sp. | reverse complement strand
ATGAAGGCGTCCGGCCTGCGCGGACGCGGTGGCGCGGGGTTCCCGACCGGGCTGAAATGGTCGTTCATGCCGAAGGAATCGACCGACGGCCGGCCGAGCTATCTTGTGGTCAACGCCGACGAATCCGAGCCCGGCACCTGCAAGGACCGCGAGATCATGCGGCACGATCCGCATCTCTTGGTCGAGGGCTGCCTGCTCGCGAGCTTCGCGATGGGCGCGCATGCCTGCTACATCTATGTGCGCGGCGAATTCATCCGGGAGCGCGAGCATCTGCAGGCCGCGATCGATCAGGCCTATGAGGCCAAGCTGGTCGGCAAGGACAATGTCAACGGCTGGCCGTTCGACGTCTACGTCGCGCATGGCGCCGGCGCCTATATCTGCGGCGAAGAGACCGCGCTATTAGAAAGCCTCGAAGGCAAGAAGGGCCAGCCCAGGCTGAAGCCGCCATTCCCGGCCAATGTCGGCCTCTACGGCTGCCCAACCACGGTCAACAACGTCGAGTCGATCGCGGTGGCGCCGGACATTCTGCGGCGCGGTGCGGCGTGGTTTGCCGCCATCGGCCGGCCCAACAATGTCGGCACCAAGCTGTTTTGTATTTCCGGTCACGTCGAGCGGCCCTGCAACGTCGAAGAGGCGATGGGGATCCCGTTCCGCGAATTGATCGAGCGGCATTGCGGCGGCATCCGCGGCGGCTGGGACAATCTCAAGGCCGTGATCCCCGGCGGCTCCTCGGTGCGCATGGTGCCGGCGGAGCAGATCATCGACACGCCGATGGATTTCGACAGTCTCGGCAAGCTGCGCTCCGGTCTCGGCACCGCCGCCGTGATCGTGATGGACAAGTCGACCGACCTGATCCGGGCGATTGCGCGGATCTCCTATTTCTACAAGCACGAGAGCTGCGGCCAGTGCACGCCGTGCCGCGAAGGCACGGGGTGGATGTGGCGGGTGCTGACGCGCATGGCCGAAGGCCGCGCCCACAAGCGCGAGATCGACATGCTGTTGGAAGTGACCAAGCAGGTCGAGGGCCACACCATCTGCGCGCTCGGCGACGCCGCAGCCTGGCCGATCCAGGGCCTGATCGCGCATTTCCGTCACGAGATCGAGGCGCGCATCGACGAATATTCGCACAAGGCGGACGTTGACGATGTCGGCGTGCGCGATCCCGCGCACATGGTCGCGGCGGAGTAGTTACGATGGCAATGATCAAACTCATCGTCGATGGCAAAGAGATCGAGGTTCCCGCGGAATACACGCTGCTGCAGGCGTGCGAAGCTGCCGGCGCGGAAATTCCCCGCTTTTGCTACCATGAGCGGCTGTCGATCGCCGGCAATTGCCGGATGTGCCTGGTCGAGGTGAAGGGCGGCCCGAAGCCGGTGGCGAGTTGCGCCTGGGGCGTGCGCGATTGCCGTCCCGGTCCCAAGGGCGAGCCGCCGGAAATCTCGACCCGCTCGCCGATGGTGAAAAAGGCGCGCGAAGGCGTCATGGAATTCCTGCTGATCAACCATCCGCTGGATTGCCCGATCTGCGATCAGGGCGGCGAGTGCGATCTGCAGGATCAGGCGATGGGCTACGGCGTCGACACCAGCCGTTTTGCCGAAAACAAGCGCGCGGTCGAGGACAAGTATCTCGGCGCGCTGGTCAAGACCTCGATGAACCGCTGCATCCAGTGCACGCGCTGCGTCCGTTTCTCCGCCGAAGTCTGCGGCGCGCCAGAGATGGGCGCGACCGGGCGCGGCGAGGATATGGAGATCACGACCTATCTGGAATCGGCATTGACCTCCGAACTGCAGGGCAACCTCGTCGATATCTGTCCGGTGGGTGCGCTGACCTCGAAGCCGTACGCGTTTGCGGCCAGGCCCTGGGAACTCGGCAAGACCCAGTCGATCGACGTGATGGACGGCGTCGGCTCGGCGATCCGGGTCGACACCCGTGGCCGCGAGGTGATGCGGATCCTGCCGCGCGTCAACGAGGCGGTGAACGAGGAGTGGATTTCCGACAAGACCCGCCATGTCGTTGACGGCCTGCGCACGCAGCGGCTCGACCGGCCCTATGTCAGGGAGAACGGCAAGCTGCGCGCGGCGTCATGGCCGGAGGCCTTCGCGGCGATCGCCGCCAAGGCCGGCCGCATTGACGGCAAGCGGATCGGCGCCATCGCGGGCGATCTGGCCGCGGTGGAAGAGATGTTCGCGCTGAAGGAGCTGCTGGCGAAATGCGGTTCCGCCAATCTCGCG
>JBAQER010000545.1:0-12832 GCA_049286845.1 Bradyrhizobium sp. | reverse complement strand
GCCTCGAAGTGATAAAGCGCTTGCCGATCGCCTGGCTCTCCCACAGGTCGGCATGCTCGTCTTGGAACAGGCCATCGGCGGATTGCAGCGCCTTGTCATCGTCTGCCGATATGACATCGGCTGTTGCCTTCGGAAGCAGATCGAGCGCCGTCTTGCCTACGATGACATCGCGCGACAGGCCGAATTGAGCTTCGGCCACGCGATTGACCAGCAGGTAACGGCGATCGCGCACGTCCTTGACGGTGATCTGCGATGGTATGTGATCGATGATCTGACGCAGGAACGCATGATTGCGGTCGCGTTCCTGTTCGAGGTTCCGGCGCTCCGTTATGTCTTCTATGGTCGCGACCCAGCCACCCTGCGTCAGCGGCTTGTTGACGATCAGATACGAACGGCCTCCGGTTTCCATGGTCATGTGCGTGATTTTGCTCTGCGCAACATTGCGCATGATGTTTGAGCAAAACTCCTCGACATCCCCGTCGAAGGATCCCGTCTCCTGCCGGTGCCGGATCAGATCGTAGAAGTGACAGCCCGGCTTCACGACATCGGTCGACAGCTCGTACATGTCGATGTAGCGCCGGTTGCAGAGGATGATGCGCGCCGATGCGTCATACAGCACGAGGCCCTGCGTCATGTTGTTCAGGGCGGTGTCGAGCTGCTGTTTCTGTAATTCCAGCCGCTGCTGCGAATCCCGGCTTTGCCGGGCCATCTGCCTGACGATCAGGAATAGAATGAGCGCGATCACCAGTGCCGACAGCACGGCGGCGGCGACGATCAGCCTGGTTTGCTCGCGCCAATCGGCCAGCGCGGCGGCGACGGTCGTGGTCGCGACGACCACGATCGGCAAATGATTCAAGGCGGCCGCCGAACCGAGCCGTGGCAGCCCGTCGACGGGGCTCTGTATCCGAAGGGTCTGCCGGCCGCCCTCGGTCAGAATTTTGTTGAGCAGCGGCGTCCCTTTGAATTTTTGCCCGATCATCTCGTCGATATGGGGATAGCGCGCCAGCATCGTTCCATCTCGATGGAACATGGAGATGGCGGCGCCCTTGCCAAGCGCGACGGATGCGAAGAATTTCTCGAAATTGTCGGGGTCGATTCGTCTCGCCATCACGCCGAGAAAAACCCCGTTCGGCCCGTTGAGTCTGTGAGCGACGATAGTGGTCCAACTGCCGGTGAAAATGCGGACCGGTTCGGCCAGGGCAATTTTTGAACCTGGATCCGATTTGAAGGTCTTGAAATAGGCCCGCTCGGCAATGCTGATGGCCGGCAGCGGCCAGGCTCCCGACGAGTTGATCAGTGTCCCCCTGGCATCGAAGAGTTTGATTTCGCCGATATGGGACAGCATTCCGACTTTGGATTGCAACATCAGGTGGGCTTCGGGCGTCGACATCTGCCTCTCGAAAATTTCGGGCGAAGCGATCTCGGAAAATTGCAGTTGGGCGATCAGGTTGTTCGCGATGACATCGGCGTCCTCGAATTGCTGCTCGAAGTGCCGGGACAGCAGCAGTACGGTGTTTTCGAGTTCGCGCTCGGTGTTGCTGAGGCTGCGCTCGCGGAATTCGCCGACCATCATCACCGTGCCGACGATGATTGCCGCGACCAGCAGGCCGCCGCACAGGATCAGCGAAAGGATCGGCCCGCGCCGTATCGACGCGGCAAGAGCCGGCGACCCGATCGCCGCGGTAAACCCGTTCCACACGCTGGAAGCCAATTTGCGCATTCGCCAACCCCGAGGGGGTATGGATACAATGCACAAATGGCATACCGGTTAGGAAAACCGGTTACTCAGGGCTTAATGGCGCGTCCGGGCCGTAGAAATACGGTCTGCGCCAGCTCTCAAGACGGTTTGCGCGAAGGGTTTCGAAGCCGTCCCACCACGCCGGTAGGGAAGAAATAGACACTGGCGATAAACAACAGGCCGAGCCACAGCAGCCAGCGATCCGGATGCAGCAATCCCGGCAACAAAGGCAGTCCGGCGTCGGCCGCTGCGTTGGAGGCCGCGCCCATCAGCGCCTGCAGATAGTTCTGAGCCAGAATGAAGATCGTCGCGCCGATGATGGCGCCGTACATGGTTCCCATGCCGCCGATCACGACCATCAGCAGAATGTCCAGCATGATGGAAAAGCTGAGCGACGTGTCCGGTCCGGCGTAGCGCAGCCACAGCGCGTTCAGCATGCCGGCGCTGGCGGCGACGAGGGCGGCAAGACAATTGGCATAGGTCAGATGGAACACGGTGCGGAAGCCCAGGGCTTCGGCGCGGAAGCGGTTTTCGCGGATCGCCTGCAGCACCCGGCCGAACGGCGAATTCACCACCCGCAGCAGCGCCAGGATCATCGCGGCGCACGCCACGAAGATCAGATAGTAAGTCAGTACGCGGCCGTTGATGGCGAAGCCAAACCAGTCCTTCGGAATGATGACCGTGCCCGGCCGCAACAATTCGGGCAGCTGAAAACTGCGGCCATCCTCGCCGCCGGTGAGCCACGACAGTTGCGAGGCCAGCACCAGGAACGCGGAGGCCACCGCCAGCGTGATCATGGCAAAGAAAATCGCCTCGACCCGCAGCGAGAACAGGCCGATCGCGAGCGCCAGCAGCATCGCCAGCGGCAGGCCCGTCACGATTCCGGCAGCCACTGCCGTCCAGTTCGGTCCCATGGAATAGAGCGCAATCGCGATCGAATAACTGCCGATGCCGTAGAACATGGTGTGCGCGAACGATACCGAGCCGGTGTAGCCGAGCAAGAGGTCGTAGGACGCCACCAGCGCCGCAAAGATGCAGATCTTGGTGGCGACGTTCATCGCCTTGGCGCCGGGAAAGAGGAAGGGCGCCGCCGCCAGCGCCGCGATGATGACGACGAGCAGGATGCCGAGAAGCCGGCTGCGCGGCGGGTCGCCTGAAAGAATCATCATCTGGAGGTCACCGCATATAGCCCGCGCGGGCGCCACATCAGGATCGCGACCATCAGCAGGATGTTGGAGACCAGCGCCAGTTTCGGCACCAGAAAGCCGCCGTAGTTCGCGACCATCGCCACCAGCAGCGCGCCGATGAAGCAGCCGCCGATCGAGCCGAGGCCGCCGATGATCACCACGATGAACACCAGCACCGTGAGATCGTCGCCCATCGAGGCGTGCACCTGCTCGCGATACAGCGCCCACATCACGCCGCCGAGGCCGGCGAGGCCGGAGCCGACCATGAACACGCCGAGGAACAGCCGCCTGATGCGATAGCCGAGCGCTTCCACCATCTCGCGGTTTTCGACGCCGGCGCGGATCAAGAGGCCGATCTTGGTGCGGTTCAGCACCAGCTGGATCGCGGCGAATACGACCAGCCCGAGCAGCATCGCCAGCAGCCGGTATTTCGCGATCGCGACGTCGCCGATGATGAAGGAGCCGCGCAACGAGGTAGGCAGCGGCAGCGGAATGATCTGCGGACCCCACAGCGCATACAGAGCCTGCTCGGCGACGATCAATCCGCCGGTCGTCATCAGGATTTGCTTGAGGTGCTGGCCGTAGACCGGCAGGATCAGCACGCGCTCGACCACGAGCCCGAGCGCGCCCGAGACCGCCATCGACAGCAGGGCGGCCGGCGCCAGCACCGCCAGATTGGTCAATAGCGAGTCGGCCTGCACATAGGGCGCCAGCGGCAGCAGCACCAGCGTCGCGACATAGGCACCGACCGCGATGAAGGCGCCGTGACCGAAATTGAGCACGTCCATCAGGCCGAACACCAGCGTCAGCCCGGACGCCATGATGAAGATCATCATGCCCATAGCGAGGCTCGCCACGGTCAGCGTCACCCAGGAACTTCCAGACCCGATCAACGGCAGCATGGCGAGGGCGAGAATCGCCGGCAACAGTGCCGGCAGCAGATCCCGCTTCGGCTTGGGCAATGCTTCCGGTGCGGCGAGGTCGGTCACTGATGCGCCTCCAGGCTGAGTCCGAGCAGCCGCTCCTGCAGCGCCACGTCGCTGGCCAGCGCCGACATTTCACCGCGATGAACGATCTGGCCGTTGTCCATCACCAGAACGGAATCGCCGATCTCGCGCGCGGCATGGAAATTCTGCTCGACCATGAGGATGGTGGCGCCGCGACGCTTGATTTCGGCAAAGCACTCGATCAACGCCACCACGATGGCCGGCGCCAGACCCTTGGTCGGCTCGTCGATCAGCAGCAGCTTGCGCGGCTCGACGATGGCGCGGGCGATCGAAAGCATCTGCTTCTGCCCGCCGGACAGCGCCCCGGCGCGCGACAGCCAGAAACGGCGCAGCGCGGGGAAGAATCCGAAAATCCATTCCAGCCGGGCATCGTCGAGCGGCCCGTCGCGTGCCGCCAGGATCAGGTTTTCCTTCACCGTCAGGTCCGAGAACACCGCCATGCTCTCCGGGACGTAACCGACGCCGAGCTGCGCGATATCGGGCGTCGCGCTCGCCTCGATGCGCTGCCCGTCGAGCGTGATCTGGCCGGTGGAAGCCTGCCACAGCCCCATGATGGTTCGCAGCGTCGAGGTCTTGCCGGCGCCGTTGCGGCCGAGCAGCATCGTGGTCTTGCCCTCGGCCACGCTGAAGTCGACGCCGTGCAGGATGTGATAACGCCCGACATGGGTATGCACGCCGGCGAGGGTGAGAAGGTCGGTCATGCGGCGCTCTTTCCGGGCGCGATGCCGAGATAGGCCTCCTGCACGATCGGCGAGGCGATCACCTCGGCCGGCTTGCCATCGGCGACCAGCTGGCCGTTATGCAGCACGATGATGCGGTCGGCCAGCGAGCGCACCACGTCCATCTTGTGCTCGACCAGGAGGATGATCTTGCTCGAATCCTGCTTCAGCTTCGCGATCAGGTTGAGCACGACCGGCACCTCGTCGATGCTCATGCCGGCGGTGGGCTCGTCGAACATGAAGACCTTCGGCTCGAGCGCCATCATCAGCGCGACTTCGAGCTTGCGCTGATCGCCGTGGGACAGCGCGGTTGCCGCCACGTTGCGCCGGCCGCCGAGCGCGACCTCGTCGAGAATGGCGTCGGCGCGGGCGATCAGGTCGCGGCGCGTCATCCACGGCCGCAGCATGTCGTAATGCACGCCGTGCGCGGATTGCACCGCGAGGCGGACATTTTCTTCCACGCTCAGATTGGGGAACAGATTGGTGAGCTGGAACGCGCGGCCGAGGCCGGCGCGGGTGCGCAAGGGTGCGGAGAGCTGCGTTATGTCGGCGCCGTCGAACAGGATGTTGCCGCCGGTGGGGCGCAATTGTCCGGAGATCAAATTGAAATAGGTGGTCTTGCCGGCCCCGTTGGGGCCGACAATGGCGGTCAGCTCACCCGGCCGAAACGTGCAACTGACGCGGTTGACCGCGACGTGGCCGCCGAAGCGAATGGTCAGGTCGCGGGTTTCGAGGGTAGTCATCGAAAACTCGTGGGTAGACACGTGATGCACTGGTCTTCGCCTCTCCCCGCGGGCGGGGAGAGGCGAATCGCGGAACGAAAGTTAGCGCTTGTTGCGGATCGGAACGTTCATATCCTGGATCTTGAGTTCGCGCACCGGCTCCAGCACGGCCCAGGTGACCTTCGGATCGACCTTGACCTTGAAGTGATACATGCTCTGCAGCGCCTGATGGTCCTCCTTGCGGAACATCATCTTGCCCTTGGGCGTGTCGAACTCCATGCCTTCCATCGCGGCGATCAGCTTTTCGGTGTCGGTGGATTTCGCCTTGGTCACGGCGGTGACCGCGGCCATCGCCGCGGCAAATCCGCCCGCGGTGAAGAAATCCGGCGGTGCGTTGAAGCGCTTCTGGTGTTCGGCGACGAGCCAGTCGTTCACCGGGTTCTTCGGAATGTCGTAATAGTAATAGGTCGCGCCTTCCATGCCGGGCAGGCTCTTGTAGGCGGCCAGCGCCGGCAGGATGTTGCCGCCGGTCGACAGTTCGATGCCGTAACGCTTCGGATCCATGTCCTGCAGTTTGCTCAGGGGATTGCCGGCGCCGGCCCAGATCACCCAGATGATCTTGCGGCCGGGCTTGTCCTTCAGCGCGTCGAACAGACGCTGACCGGACGCGGTGAAATCGGTCGTGTTGGTCGGCGCGTATTCTTCGGCCGCCAGCGTCGCGCCGGTCTTGGCCAGCGCCTCCTTGAAGGCGGCGACGCCGTCACGGCCGAAGGCATAGTCCTGGGCCAGCGTCGCAACGGTGACGCCGGGCTTGCCGATCGCTACCGCGTTGGAGATCGCGTCCTGCGAGGAATTGCGTCCGGTGCGGAAGATATAGCGATTCCACTTCTCGCCGGTAATTTGATCCGCGACCGCGGGCTCGACGATCAGGATCTTCTTGTTTTCCTCGGCCACCGGCAGGTCGGCGAGGGCCGCCGCCGACGATGTCGTGCCGATCGCGATATCGACCTTGTCGTCCTGATAGGCCTCCGCGAGCGCCGCCTTGGAGAGATCCGGCTTGCTCTGGTCATCCTTGGTGATGATGACGATCTTGCGTCCATCGACCGTCATGGTGCCCTTGGTGGCATACTCCAGTCCCATGCGCAGACCGGTTTCAGTCTGCTTGGCGTAGGCTTCCAGCGGCCCGGTTTTTCCGTAGATCAGGCCGATCTTCAGATCGTCCGCCTGGGCGGAGATGCTTCCGATCAGGCCGAGTGTGGCGGTTGCGAGAATCAGTGGTAAGCGCACGGCAGTTCCTCCTGTTGCAGAATTGACGTTATCACAGCGATTCGCACAGCGGGAGGAACATTGCAATTCGATGTTCCGGCTGTGCGTGGCTTCGACAAATATACTATCGGGCGTTCATGCGGTTCTTCCAGGCGTCACATGCTGGTTGGGATCGGGGCGCGAGCCGGCGATGCCGGCGACGTGTCGCCAATCCGACTGCGCTTCCTCCGCGCTTTCGAAAATATGCGCGGCGACGCCGCGCTTCTCCAGCGCTTCGCCGAGCTTGATGCGTAGAAAGCCCGAGGTGGTATAGCGGGAGACGCCCGAATAGAAGCGGTCGGCGAGGCTGCGCACCATGGCCGAATATTCGTCGAGCAGCTCGGGAACGATCGAGAAGTTATCGTAATTGACGATCGCGTAGACCCGCCGGCCGAGGCCGCCGAGCTTCGCTTCCACGGCTCTGGCGATGGCGTCGATATCGGCACGGTTTCGCAGCGCGAAGCGCTCCAGATTGACGAAGAACAAATTCTGCTGCTCATCGAGCGTGAAGCGCTGATCGAGCGGAATCGCAAGCATATCCTTGCGCAGATCCATCGGTCCCTCGCGGAAGATTCGCGGGTCCATGGCAACGGGATCGCGAGGTATCGCCGGCTTGAAATCCATCATCGCGAGGATATCGCGCCCGATATCGATGCCGGGCGCGACTTCGACGAGCTCGAGCCCATCGGGCGTCAGTGTGAAGACGCAGCGTTCGGTGACGTAGAGGACGCTCTGCCCGCGCTTGGTCGCATAGGCCCCGCTGAACGTCACATGCTCGACGGCTTCGACGAACTTGCGCGCTTTCGCCTCCTCCAGGATGGCGAGCTTGCCGTCGGACAGCGCAATGCGCAGACGTCCGGCGCCGAAGGTGCCGACGAAGATCACCTTCTTGGCGTTCTGGCTGATATTGATGAAGCCGCCGGCGCCGGCAAGCTTGGGGCCGAATTTGCTGACGTTGAGGTTGCCGGCGCGATCGACCTGGGCGAGGCCGAGAAACGCCGCGTCGAGGCCGCCGCCGTCGTAAAAGTCGAACTGATAGGGCTGATCGATCACCGCCTGGGTGTTGATCGCCGCGCCGAAATCGATCCCGCTCGCGGGGATGCCGCCGATCACCCCGGGTTCCGCGGTCATGGTGATGAGGTCGATGATCCCCTCTTCGTTGGCGACCGCCGCGATGCCGTCGGGCATGCCGATGCCGAGATTGACGACGCTGTTGGGCTTCAGTTCGAAGGCGGCGCGGCGCGCGATGATCTTGCGTTCGCTCATCGGCATCGGCGGCAGCGAGCCGGCGCGCACCCTGATCTCGCTGCTGAACGCGGGATTGTACTGCGTGCCGAAGGTCTGCCAGTGGTTCTCCGGCTTCGCCACCACGACGCAGTCGACCAGGATGCCGGGAATCTTGACCTGGCGCGGATTGAGGCTGCCGCTCTCGGCCACCCGCTCGACCTGTGCGATCACGATGCCGCCGGAATTATGCGCCGCCATGGCGATCGCCAGCGCCTCCAGCGTCAGCGCTTCCTTTTCCATGGTGAGATTGCCGTCGGGATCGCCGGTGGTGGCGCGGATGATGCCGACGTCGATCGGAAAGGTCTTGTAAAACAGACACTCCTGGCCGCCGAGGGTGACCAGCTCGACCATGTCCTCGGTGGTGCGGGCGTTGAGCTTGCCGCCGCCGTTGCGCGGGTCGACGAAGGTGCCGATGCCGACGCGCGAGATGTGGCCGGGGCGGCGCGCCGCGATGTCGCGGAACATGTGGGTGATGACGCCCTGCGGCAGATTGTAGGCCTCGATCTGATTGGAAATCGCTAGCGCCTGCAATTTCGGCGCAAGGCCCCAGTGGCCGCCGATCACACGCTTGACCAGCCCCTCATGCGCGAAATGATTGAGGCCACGATCCTTGCCGTCGCCTTGTCCGGCGGCATAGAGCAGAGTCAGATTGTGCGGCTTGCCCTGGGTGTAGGGGGCGTCGCCCTCGCTGGCGAGATAGAGCTGTTCCAGCGCCAGTGCGATTTCCTCGGCGAACCCGATGCCGACGAAGCCGCCGGTGGCAACGGTGTCGCCGTCGCGGATCAGGCGCACGGCTTCGGCTGCGGTAACGATCTTGCCCTTCTCCGGGTTGCGCAGATAGGGCAGGGCCGGATGCTGGCTCAACGACGTTCCTCCCTTCCTGAAATCGCGCGCATTTGGCATGCGTCGTCGGAAGAAACAGAGCAAGGTCCGCGCCAAATGCATTGCGATATATCAAAACGACTGAAAAACCGGCAGTTCAGGCGGCTGCCGGCGATGTCGAGCCGGAGGCAGCCGCGTCAACTGTCTAAGACTTGAGACGCTTCGAGTCTCGAGAATCAGACGGGTGGCGAACCCGATGGCGTGAGCCCGAGCTTGGCGAGCTTCTTGTAAAACGTCGCGCGGGAGATGCGGAGCATCCTGGCCGCTTCGGAAATCTGCCCATTGGTCGCTTGAAGTGCATGTTCGAGTGTCTGTTTCTCGAACCTTGCTTCCGCCTGCGAATAGGGGACGACGGCCTCCGGCTTCGTTGGCGCCACGGTCTTGACTTCGGAGCCGAAGGGCAGGATGCGCGCGAAATCATCGCCGGTCAGACGGCCTGAATCGCTCAGGATCAGCGCGCGCTCCAGGATATTGCGCAGTTCTCTGACGTTGCCGGGCCAATCGTAACGGGCAAGAGCGGCGAGACCCGAGGGCGTGATCCGTGCGCTGAGATAGTTGCCGGAGAGGATGATGTCATCGAGCAGCCGGGCGCAGATTTCAGGAAGATCGTCAATGCAGTCGCGCAACGGCGGCAACGCGATCGAAAGCACGTTGAGCCGATAGTACAAATCGGCCCGGAACGCGCCTTCGTTCACGCGCTTCTGCAGATCGATGTTGGTGGCGGCGATGACGCGGATATCGACTTTCGAGACCTTTTCCGATCCGAGCGGCTCGATTTCGCGCTCCTGCAACACGCGCAGCAGCTTGACCTGTAACTGCAGCGGCATTTCGCCGATTTCATCAAGAAACAAAGTCCCTCCGTCGGCAATCCGGAACTTGCCATCGCGACCCTTGCGATCGGCGCCGGTGTAGGCGCCCGGCGCTGCGCCGAAAAATTCGGACTCGATCAGCGTATCGGGAATGGCGGCGACATTGACGCTGACGAAAGGTTTGTCGGCGCGCGCGGACGCGTTATGGATGGCCTGGGCCAGCAGTTCCTTGCCGGTGCCGGTTTCACCGGTCAGCAGCACCGTCACGCTTTGCTGCGCTGCCCGCCTGGCGAGTTCCTTGGCCCGCGCAATCCCTTCGGTCTCGCCGACGTAGTCGTCAATGGTAAACCGCGCGGTGCGCGGCTGCGACAATTGCCGTTTCGCCACGCGCAAGTCGCTTTCGAGCTGAGCCATCCGCGCAATCAGCGGCTTGAGGCCGTCGAGACGATCGTAGAGCACGAAGCCGATTGCGCCGATAACATTCTTGTTCTCATCCTCGATCGGCATCCGCGTGACGACGAGCTGCTCGCCGCCGAGCTCCATGATGTCCAGCAGGATCGGTTCGCCGGTCTCCGCTACCCGGCGCATCAGGCTGTTGGGGATGACTTCCTCGATCGGGCGGCCGATGGCTTCCGATGCGTGATCGAGGCCGAGCGAGGCAAGATACTTTTCGTTGACGTAGACGACGCGCCCCGCGCGATCGATCGCAATGGCGCCTTCACAAAGACTCTCGAGCCGCTCGAACAGCGTTTCCATGGCGCGCACACGAATGACCTCGGGGTCGCTGACGATGGATTGGCGATCGGACATGGCGCGAGAAGAGTCCTGGATGGATGCCGGATGGAGATAGCGACGATTGGCCGGGCGATCTGTGCCGCGCCCGATTTATCTCATCATTGGACCTGAACTGCGAGGCTCATTTGCTTGATATATCTAGCAAATGACCTGTGATTTCGCATAGCGGAATCTGACTCCCGAAGCCGCCTCGCCGGATGCAATTGCGAAGATGTTCCCGGGCACCGGCGCTCATTCATTTCGCTGATCGGCGGGCGGCAATGACACCGACCGCGATTCCGCGATCGCCATCAGCGGCGATAGCGCTCGCCGCGCGCATAGACCGGGCGGTTTTCCTGCAGCGGTCGGCTCGAGAGGCTGGCGCGCGCCGCGATGGCGAGCGGAATCGCCGGCTTGAGTTCCTCCAGAAAGACCGGCCTGGAAAAGTAGTAGCCCTGGGCATAGCGGATCTTGGTGGCGGCCTGCAGATAGGCGAGCTCCTCGAAGGTTTCGATGCCCTCGGCTATCACGGTCATGCCCAGCGCCTCGCTCAGCGACTCGATCGCCCGCAAGATGCCCTGGCTGCGCGGGCGCTTATGGATGTCGGTGATGAAGGAGCGGTCGATCTTGATCTCGTCGGCGGTGATGTCGGCCAGCGCCGACAGCGACGAATAGCCGATGCCGAAGTCGTCGATCGATATCCGGACCCCGATCTTCCGGAAGATCGGCAGGATCTGATCCTGGAAATGGGTTTTGGTGACGAAGGCGTCTTCCGTGACCTCGATCATGAAACGTTCGGGATATCCCGTCGCCTCGATGGCGGCCGCAAACGGTCGCATGAATTCCGGATTGCCGGCCTGCTTGGCCGCGACATTGATGCTGATGGTGGCGCCAGGGCCGAAGGTCTCGTTGATGAGATCGATCGATTTGACGATCTCGGCCAGCACCAGGTGCGTGAGCTCGTCGATCAATCCGAGTTCCACGGCAAGATTGATGAAGGTGCCGGGAGCCTGGATGACGCCCTCATCGTCGCGCAGGCGTACCAGCGCCTCGATGCCCTTGATATCCTGGGTGCGGATGTCGACCTTGGCCTGGAAGGCACAGCAAAAGCGTTTCTCCAGGATCGCCAGCCGCAGCGATTGCTCGACTTTCATGCGCGCCTGCGCCTCGCGCTCCATGCTGGCGTCGAAGAAGGCGGCGGAGCCCTTGCCCTCGTTCTTGACGCGATACATCGCGATGTCGGCGTTCTGGCGCAGCAAATCGTAACTGCGGCCGTGCTCGGGATAGAGGCTGACCCCGATCGAGGTGGATGCGAAAATTTCCGAGCCGTCGATGAAGAACGGGGCCCTCAGCCGCTCCAGCAGGAAGCGGATGTGCTCCGACACTTCGTGCTCGCTCTGGATCGGATTGAGCAGCAGCAGGAATTCATCGCCGCTGATCCGCGACAGCATGTCGGATTCGCGCAAGTCCATCCCAAGCCGCCTGGCGACCTCGGCCAGAAGCGCATCGCCGATCGCGTGGCCGTAGTAGTCGTTGATGTGCTTGAAATTATCGATGTCGAGGAACGCCAGCGCGAAGCGGCCGTGCGGCTCGTCGCGCTTCAGGAGCGCGTTGGCGCGATGCTCGATCACGCGCCGCGTCGGCAGGTCGGTCAGTTCGTCATAATAGGCCGACCGGAACAAGTGATCCTCGACGGCCTTCTGCTCGCTGATGTCGGCGGAGCTCGACAGCAGCAGGTTGCGGTCGGCGATGCGAACCGGCCGATGGGTGGTGAGATAGACCTGCTTGGCATGGCCGCTGGCGACGCATTCTTCCGCAATCGCGGGGCGGCCGGTGCGCAGCACTTCGATGCCGGTCTTGCGACGGTGGTCCAGTTCCCTCGAAGCCGGCGCCGCCGGTTCGACGCCAACCATCCTGAGCTGGGCCGCGGCGGCGTCATTCACCAGCAGGAAGTGGCCTTGTTCGTCCTGAACCGTCACGCCGGTCGGGAGCATTCGGAATACATCCCTCAGAATGCTCAGCTCGGCATCTGCAGCAAGTTCGGCAAGGCGTTGCGGCGTGGCGCTCTGCAGGTTGTGGTGGGTGCGGCTTGGCATGCCGCCGACTGTGGCGGAGTCTCTTGTAGTTTTGGTTAAATGGAACCGAGAAAGAGGGCGGCAGTCGCACAAAGTGTGCACTTTGAATTAGCCTCACCCTAATCGTCATTAACAGAGCTCTAACGCGATTTTGGAATGCCGGGCCTTCGGCGACTTTCGTCCTCGATGGGCCGAAGACGGCTTGCTAGTACCTGGAATCGTAAATCGGTAATGCAGCCATCCTTCGAGACGGCCGCTTCGCGGCCTCCTCAGGATGAGGTCTAACTTGTTGATACACAACGACCTCATGCTGAGGAGCGAGCATCG
>JBAQER010000544.1:0-1915 GCA_049286845.1 Bradyrhizobium sp. | reverse complement strand
GTCTGAGCGCGCGTTCCATGTTGCGCTGCAGTGCCACCACCTCTTCCAGCCGCTGCGAGTTCTCCACGACTCGGCGTTGTACGATCTCGCGTACCAGCGGACACGGTGTCCGCCCCGTCCTGCTTTTCTCGAAGATCTTGCGGATTTCCTTCAGGGTGAAGCCGAGTTTTTGTGCCTTTCGAATGAAAGAAAGATGCTTCACGTCCGCGTCCGTGAACCGCCGATATCTGTTGCCGGTTTGACGGGCTGGTGTGAGCAGCCCGATACGCGTGTAGTAGCGGATCGCATTGGGACTGACTCCAGTCTTCGCCGCAACTTTGATTACTTTCATCGCTTTTCCCTTGAATGCTTGCCGTGAGCACAAGGCAGCGGTTCAGCTACTGAACCGACTGTCAACCGGCGCAACAACGCGCCGGTCTAAAGTGCCGATGTCAAGCGGGGCTAAATCAGCAGGCGCTGATTGCGCAGGTAGAGGCGAAGCGAAGGCGGCGGGACGGCTCGCGCAAGCACGAGGTCTGCTGCGCGATTTACTGCTGTAATACTTGTGGCAATACGCGCATCGACTGCGAACCACTCCAGGGAGGAACGATCAGCTGTCAGTACGTCAGCCCCCCCGACGAGCGGTGGTCCCGCGCCAAGGCTGTAGGCACAGGGCGAGTCGGGACTATGGACTCGGGCTCCGGAATGCGTGTCGTCGGGGTGGTGCGCCGGCTGTACGGCGGAAACCGATTGCGAAACATTACCCGCATGGGCACCGAAAGCAGCGGGAATCACTTCACCGCACGGAAACAGTGCCGCGTTGAGCCAGAACACGATCCAACCCACCATCAACGCCACGCGCGCAAGTCCGTGCCGCCGTCCAAGCTTTCTCTCGCCAATATTTCGCGCCGATGACAACATGCTCGTCAAATTACATCTTCGTCTCTGTCGATCGTTGATTCAGGTCAAACCCACGTCATATTCGCACCTGCCGTAGTCGATCGCCATGGCCGTCGCAGCATGAATTTGAGCGCGGAACCATGCCCCGGTTCGCCGATGCCGAAAGCGCGATGCTGCGGGATCTGCTGTCGCGCCGATGTCATAGCCGGACGCGGTTCAGCCGCAATGCCTTGGTAACCACCGACACTGAGCTCAGCGCCAGCGATCGTGATGCGAGATTCCGCGGAGTCATCAGCCGGGCTCAAGCGCGCCTCGCTTCCGTCCGGGGAGTGGATCGCAGCGCGTCCCTGCTCAACATGATGATTTCAATTTCCTCCGTGATTTCCTCCTGCCGCAGCATCTGGACCTTGCGCTGCAGCCCGTCGGTGCGTTCCTCCAGCCGCCGGATCGCGCCCTCCATGTGTTGCAGCCTTCTGCGGTTCTCGGCCATGAGCGAGCCGTAGAACGAGGCATGCAGCACCGCCCACAGGAAATGCGCGAGCAGCGCCGCGAACAGCTCGTGCACGCCGAGATAAGTGCGTGGCGCTTGGGCGCGCTGGATTCCGGCCGTCTGCGGCGCCGGTGGAAACACGCGCCGGGGCGCCGGCGCCTCGCCTTCGGCGCGGTGGCTGACGATAAGCAGCGCGCCGGAAGCCAAGCCATCCCGGGACGCGAGCAACTCCTGTACCGCACTCATCGTCTGCTTGATCACCCGCGGCACTTCCTCAGCAACCGAGGGGCCGCGAAATGCCGCGATGATGCGCGGATCACCGCCCAGCCGCGCCGCGAGCCTGGTGCCGACCACGATCGCGCGTTCGCGCTCGCCGGACGCTCTTGCCCAGCGCTCGCGCACCGCGTCGGCCACTGCCTCGTTGAAGTCGCCGCAGAACCCGCGTTCCGAGCCGATGGCAAGCAGCAAGCTGGCGCCCTTGGGTGCGCGAGTGGCGGCGGCCTCGGGGTAGCCGGCGGCGAATTCCTGCAGCGCGATCTCGATGCT
>JBAQER010000543.1:0-13380 GCA_049286845.1 Bradyrhizobium sp. | reverse complement strand
GGCGTGGCGCATGGTGGCTTTGCTCGATCCGTTGACAGGTTACTGCTGACGGGTTGGATGCGGCAAAGCCAAATAGGTTCCCGGAAATCGATGTTGGGGATCGGCCCAGGCCGGGACGCGCATCCCGGACCTGGAACTACCCGGCTTTTTTGGCGTTACCGCGCCGCAATCACCATGATCTCGACATTGTATTGCGGCGCCGCGAGCTTGGCCTCGACGGTAGCGCGCGCCGGGGTATTCCCCGCCGACACCCAGCCGTCCCACACCGCGTTCATCTCGGCGAAGGTCTTCATGTCGGTGATATAGATCGTCGCCGACAGCAGCTTGGACTTGTCGCTTCCCGCTTTCGCGAGATGGCCATCAATGATCGACAGAATGTCCTGCGTCTGCTTGGTCACGCTTTCGCCGGCCGCGTTGCTGGCGACGACGCCGGCGAGGTAGACGGTGTCGCCGTGGATCACGGCCTGGCTCATGCGCGGGCCGGTATCGAAACGCTGGATGGTCATATTGTTCTCCGGAACTAGGTGGGGCCGGTTACTTAGCGCGCGGGCGCGTCATTGGCAAAGCTCGTCAAGCCCGGCCATGACGAGTTACTGAAAAGGCTGGACGCATCTTTGTCAGAATTTCTACCCCGCCGCCTTCGCCGCCGCGCGCCCGGCATTTCTCCCTGAAAACAAACAGCCGCCGAGAAACGTCCCTTCCAGCGAGCGATAGCCGTGCATGCCGCCGCCGCCGAAACCGGCGGCTTCGCCGGCGGCGTAGAGGCCGCTGATGATCTTGCCGTCCTGGCCGAACACGCGGGAGTCGAGATCGGTCTCGAAGCCGCCCAGCGTCTTGCGGGTCAGGATGTTGAGCTTGACCGCGATCAGGGGTCCTTGCGCCGGATCGAGGATGCGGTGCGGTTTGGCGGTGCGGATCAGGCGGTCGCCGACATATTTGCGCGCGTTGTGGATGTTCATCACCTGCGTGTCCTTGACGTAGGGATTTGCAATCTCGCGGTCGCGCGCCTCGATCTGGGCCTTGACGTGTTCGAGCTTGAGCAGGTTGTCGCCGCTCAGTCTGTTCATGGCTTCGACGAGAGCTTCGAGATTGTCGCGGACGATGAAGTCGACGCCGTGGGTCTTGAACGCCTCCACCGGCGCCGGCGCGCCCTTGTTGGTGGCGCGGCGCGCGGTCGCGAGCCAGCTCTTGCCGGTGAGGTCGGGGTTCTGTTCGGAGCCGGAGAGGGCGAACTCCTTCTTGATGATGCTCTGCGTCAGCACGAACCACGAATAGTCGTAGCCGGTGCCCATGATGTATTGCAGCTGGCCGAGCGTGTCGGAGCCGGGAAACAGCGGCGAGGGCAGGCGTCTTCCGGTGGCGTCGAACCACATCGACGACGGTCCGGGCAGGATGCGGATGCCGTGGCGCGGCCAGATCGGCGACCAGTTCTGGATGCCTTCGACATAGTGCCACATCCGGTCGCGGTTGATCAGCCGCGCGCCCGCAGTTTCCGTGATGCCGATCATGCGGCCATCGACATGTTCGGGCACGCCGGAGATCATGAATTTCGGCGGCGCGCCGAGGCGCTTCGGCCAGTTCTGCCGCACCAAATCGTGATTGCCGCCGATGCCGCCGGAGGCGACGATCACCGCCTGCGCGCGCAAGCTGAAATCGCCGGTGACCTTGCGCGACGAACTCTTGCCGCGCTCGACATTATCGGGCGCGAGAACCACGCCGCTGACGCCGTCGACGGCGCCGCTGGTGACGCTGAGTGCATCGACGCGGTGGCGGAACCTGAAGGTCAGCCGGCCGCTCGCCTGGGCCTCGCGCGCGCGCCGCTCGAACGGCTCGACGATGCCGGGGCCGGTGCCCCAGGTGACATGGAACCGCGGCACCGAATTGCCGTGGCTCATCGCGTCATAGCCGCCGCGCTCGGCCCAGCCGACCACGGGGAAGAAGCGATGGCCCATCGCCCGCAGCCAGCCGCGTTTCTCGCCGGCCGCGAACGCCACATAGGCTTCCGCCCACTTCCGCGGCCAGAGATCCTCGTCGCGGTCGAATCCCGCCGACCCCATCCAGTCCTGCAGCGCGAGGTCGTAACTGTCCTTGATGCCGAGCCGGCGCTGTTCGGGACTGTCGACCAGGAACAATCCGCCGAACGACCAGAACGCCTGGCCGCCGAGGCTCTGTTCGCCCTCCTGGTCGACCACGATGACGCGCTTGCCGGCGTCGGCGATCTCGGTTGCGGCGACGAGGCCCGCGAGGCCGCCGCCGACCACGATTACATCCGCATCATACGCCATCGCGCCATTCCCCCACCTTTGCGCGATAGAAGCCCGCGCCCTTTGCCGCGGTCAACGGCAAACGGCCGCGCGAAGCGGCCGGAGTCCGCAAGGATTTATTAACTTGTTCCAGTTTGGGACCTTTCCCGCCGCCGGGTGCAGCGCGCCTGCAACACTTGATTTGAATTTGTTTGGAGCGGTGCCGGCCATCTGGACAAAATCCCGATCCGGCAACACGCTGGCGAAACGCCTTGCATCACCCAAGGCGCTCGGGTTCGACGGGTTTGGACTGGGGCTGGATATGAAGTTCGTGACCGGATTGCTCGCGGCGGTGCTCTTGCTGGCGGGGGTTGGCGCCAGCCAGGCGGTGGTTCGCATCGCCGACGACCGCGGCGGTCGGATCGGCACCTATGTGGACAAGTATCAGGGCCTTCGTACCTCTGGTGAGCAGGTGATCATCGACGGTCTTTGCGCCTCGGCCTGCACTATCGTGCTGGGCGCGGTTCCCCACGACAAGATCTGCGTTACCTCGCACGCCAATCTGGGCTTCCACGCGGCATGGGATTTCGGCTCCAATGGCCGCGCCGTGACCAATCCCGAGGCCACGCAGATGCTGTATTCGATGTATCCGACCCCGGTGCGGCGCTGGATCGCCCAGCGCGGCGGGTTGAAATCGCAGATGATTTTCCTGCGCGGCAAGCAATTGCAGGCGATGTACAAGCCCTGCTACCTCGATGCCCAGGCGTCCTCGCCGCGGCCGGGTTCGGCGCGCAAGGATCGCGCTGCGGGTCAGCGTGAAGTGATCACGCCCACCCCCGCCGCGCTTGCCCGGCAGCCCGACTAGCCCTATCTGAATGGAACAGGCTGACAACCGGCGGTGACGTCGGCCGTCTATGCCTTTGTTTTCAGCGCGCGTATTCCGCAAAAGTGGCCTTCCGGTTTTGCGACCAGAATACGCGGTTAGAGTTCGTCCATGGCTCAGCCGGTTTCCACGCAGCAGGAACTGCCCTCGATCTTGCCACCCGGCCGCAAGGTCGCGACGGCAATCGCCGTGGGCGCCGCGGCGCTCGGTGCCGTGGCCGTGCTCGGCGCGCTGGTGCTGTGGGTCCATTACGGCACCGCGGTGTTTTTCGAGATGATCGCCTCGGGCATCTCCGCGTGCTTCTGATCCCCGGACATAAGGAATTTTCATGACGGATCGGACCCCCCGCGCGCTGGCCAGCCGCCCGCTGGTCATTATCGCCGCATTCGCCGGAAGCCTGGTGATCGGTCTCGTGCTGATGCTGTGGGCGGTCGGCGGCTTGCGCAATGTGGCGGCGCCTGCCGCCATCGGCGGGCCGTTTCAACTGGCCGACCAGGCCGGTCAGATCGTGACCGAAAAGAACCTCAAGGGCCGCCCGACGCTGATCTTCTTCGGCTTCACCCATTGCCCCGACGTGTGCCCGACCGCGCTGTTCGAGATTTCCGAGCTGTTGAAGGCGATGGGCAAGGATGCCGACCGCGTCAACGCCTTCTTCGTCTCGGTCGATCCCGAGCGCGACACCCCCGCGGCCATGAAGGATTATCTGTCGAGCTTCGATCCGCATCTCAAAGGGCTGACCGGCGATCCAGAGGCGGTGGCCAAGGTGATTTCCGCCTATCGGGTCTACGCCCGAAAGGTCCCGACCAAGGATGGCGGCGACTACACCATGGATCATACCGCCCTGATCTACCTGATGGACCGCGACGGCAGGTTCGTCGCGCCGTTCAATATCAAGCGGACGCCCGAGGAGGCCGCCGCCGACCTTAAGCGTTACCTCTGAACACACGCCGCGACGTGACAAACGGCGTTCGCGTCGCCAGCCGGATGGTCTATAAGGCCGTCCAATCCGGAAAAACCGCCGTCAATGCAGCCACAGAACATCCCGCTTTCAGCGCTTCGAACCGCCCGCGCCATCCTGGTGACGGCCGGCATTGCGCTGGCTGCGGGGCTGTCCGGCGGCACGGCACAGGCGCAGACCCTGCCCAAGCCCGCGGTGGAGGCAGCCCCGCAGGCGGTGCCCGGCTTCTGGGACCCGCGCCGGCGTCCGGACCGGCCGGATCTGTCCCGCCTCACGGTGATCCGGTTCCTGACTGAAACCGATTATCCGCCGTTCAACTTCACCGGCCCCGACGGCAATCCGGCCGGCTTCAATGTCGATCTGGCCAGATTGCTTTGCGAGGAGATCAAGGTCACCTGCACCATCCAGATGCGGCGCTTCGAGACGCTATTGGATGCGATCGCGAGCAACCGCGGCGACGCCATCATCGCCTCGCTGGCGGTGACGCCGCAACTGCGCGCCCGGGTCGATTTCACCGATCCCTATTACCGCGCGCCGGCGCGGTTCGTGTCGCGGCGCGACGCGGTGATGCCGGAGGTGCGCCCCGAATATCTCGAAGGCAAGAAAATCGGCGCCGTCGCCGGCACCTCGCATGAGGCCTATCTCAAGGCGATGTTCACCGACGCCGAACTGCATCCCTACCCCAACGACGACGCGCTGCGGCTGGGCTTGCGGCGCGGCGAGGTGGATTTCATTTTCGGCGACGCGATCTCGCTGGCGTTCTGGATCAACGGCACCGACTCGGCCGAATGCTGCGCGTTCTCGGGCGGACCGTTCGTCGAGAGCCGCTACTTCGGCGAGGGCATCGGCATCGGCGTGCGCAAGGGCAACGACCTGTTGCGGCAAGCGCTGAACTGGGCGTTGTTCCGCCTCTGGGAAAAGGGCCGCTACACCGATTTATGGCTGCGCTATTTTTCTGTCAGCCCGTTCTAGAATTAGACGCCGTCATTCCGGGATGGTGCGCGAGCACCAGACCCGGAATCTCGAGATTCCGGGTTCGATGCTTTCGCATCGCCCCGGAATGACGGTGTACCACCGCCGTTTTGCATTTGCCTGCGGAAGCGCTAGTTTCCGCGGTCTTGGAGACCCCTTTAGATGTCCACGATCGATCTTGCCGTCAGCCCGGGCGACCTGCGCGCGCTCGCCGAACAATCCAACGCCTGGCCGTTCGAGCAGGCAAAAGCGATTGTCGCGCGGCTGAAGAAGCACCCGAAGGACGAGGTGCTGTTCGAGACCGGCTATGGTCCGTCGGGCCTGCCGCATATCGGCACCTTCGGCGAGGTCGCGCGTACCACCATGGTGCGTCACGCCTTTCGCGTGCTGACCGAGGACAAGATCAGGACAAGGCTGCTGGCGTTTTCCGACGACATGGACGGCCTGCGCAAGGTGCCGGACAACGTGCCGAACAAGGAACTGCTGGAAAAGAATATCGGCAAGCCGCTGACGCGGGTGCCGGATCCGTTCGGCACCCATCCGAGTTTCGGCGCGCACAATAATGCGAGGCTGCGCGCGTTTCTCGACACCTTCGGCTTCGACTACGAGTTTGCCAGCTCGACCGATTACTACACGGGCGGAAAATTCGATGCGGCGCTGCTGCGCATGCTGGAGCGGTTCGACGCAGTGATGAAGGTGATGCTGCCGTCGTTGCGCGAAGAACGCGCCGCGAGCTATTCCCCGTTCCTGCCCATCTGCCCGCGCACCGGCGCGGTGCTGTATGTGCCGATCGTCGAGCATGACGTGAAGGCCGGGACGGTCTCCTACGACGACCCCGAAACAAAAGAGCGCGTGACGCTCCCGGTCACCGGCGGCCATTGCAAGCTGCAATGGAAGCCGGACTGGGCGATGCGCTGGTTCGCGCTCGGCGTCGACTACGAAATGGCCGGCAAGGACCTGATCGATTCGGTCAAGCTGTCGGGCAAGATCTGCTCAGCGCTCGGCGGCCTGCCGCCGGAAGGCTTCAACTACGAGCTGTTCCTCGACGACAAGGGCCAGAAGATCTCGAAGTCGAAGGGCAACGGGCTCACCATCGACGAATGGCTGCGCTATGCCTCGCCGGAATCGCTGTCGCTGTTCATGTATCGCGAGCCGAAGGCGGCGAAGCGGCTGTATTTCGACGTCATCCCGCGCAACGTCGACGACTACCAGCAGTTCCTCGAAGGCTTTCCGCGCCAGGACGGCAAGCAGCAGCTCGCCAATCCGGTCTGGCACATCCATGCCGGCCATCCTCCCAAGGCCGACATGCCGGTCACGTTCCAGTTGCTGCTGACGCTGGTGTCGTCGTCGAATGCGGAGAATGCCGAGACCCTGTGGGGTTTCATCGGCCGCTATCGCCCCGGCGTTACGCCGCAGAGCCATCCGAAGCTCGACGCGCTGGTCGGCTACGCCATCAACTACTATCGCGACTTCGTGGCGCCGACCAAGAAGTTCCGCGAACCGACCGACAGCGAACGCGCGGCGTTGCAGGATCTGCGCGACGCGCTGTCGAACATGCCGTCGGGCTCGACCGCCGAGGATATCCAGAACGTGGTCTACGAGATCGGCCGCCGCGAGCCGTTCCTCGATCCCGTGAAGAAGGGTAAGGACGGCCGGCCGGGCGTCTCGCTCGACTGGTTCAACATGCTCTACCAGGTGCTGCTCGGTCAGGAAAAAGGCCCGCGCTTCGGCTCCTTCGTCGCAGTCTATGGGCTCACGAATGCGGTGGCGATGATCGACGGCGCGCTGGCAAGATCGGCGTAGGCTCTCTTCCTTCTCCCCTTGTGGGAGAAGGTGGCGCGGACGAAGTCCGTGCCGGATGAGGGGTCTCTATCCGCGAAAGACAGACCCCTCACCCGTCTGCGATGCTTCGCATCCATAGCCGATGCAAAGCATCGGCGTTCTATTCAAGAACGGCGGCCGAAGGCCGCCTATGCACCCTCTCCCACAAGGGGAGAGGGAAGAAAGAAGGAGCTCCCGGCCCTTCGCGGCGCATCATCGCGCGCTGCTTCAAATGGAGATGGCAGGCCCGCGGCAATTTCAGCCGGGCACCCGCTCAAATTGCGCTATACTTTCAAGAGAAGCGAACCAAGCCTCCGCCGAGAGGCAGGCCAACACGGGGAGGATGCTCATGCAGTTCAGGGTTTCGCCGAAGTCGCTTCAGGACAGTGTCGATGCCGAGCAATGGCGGGCGCGGGTCGACCTCGCGGCGGCGCACCGGCTGGCCTACATGCATGGTTTCAGCGAGGGCATCTTCAACCATCTGACCTTCGTGGTGCCGGGCCGCAGCGACCGCTATTACCAGATCCCGTTCGGGATGCACTGGTCGGAGGTCACGGCCTCCTCCTTCATGGAAGTCGGCGTCGACGACGGCGAGGTCAAAAGCGGCGAGGGTGAGGTGGAGCGCTCCTGCTATTGCATCCACGCGCCGATCCACAAGGCGCTGCCGCAGGCCAAGGCGGTGTTCCACACCCACATGCCCTATGCGAGCGCGCTGACGCGTCTGGAAGATCCGCGCATCAAGGAGATCGGCCAGACCGAGGTCGGCCTTTCCGGCGCCATTGCCTATGACGACGAATACACCGGCCCGGCGCTCGATCCTGCCGAGGGCGCCCGGCTCGCCAGGGTGATCGGCGACAAGACGGTGCTGTTCATGGCCAATCACGGCATCTCGACGGTCGGTGCAACCGTCGCCGATGCCTATGACAAGCTCTACTATGTCGAGCGCGTCGCGCAGGTTCAGATCTACGCGATGTGGACCGGGCAACCCCTGAAGCGGCTTCCTGCACATGTGGTCGAGAAGACCCGGCGCGACTTCATGGACGATCATCTCTACAAGGGGCCGACCCCGGCGCAGCGGCACTTCGATGCCTTGAAGCGCATCCTCGACCGCAAGGAGCCGGACTACGCGACGTAGGTGCGGCGCCGATGAATATCGATGATTGACTCATCTCGTCATGCGCGGGCTTGACCCGCGCATCCATCTATTTCGCAAGAGTCGCCTCAGATTGAGGGATTGCCGGGTCAAGCCCGGCAATGACGGTGTTGCGCTCAGCTCGACCGCAGCACGTAGCGGCGGTTGTCTTTCTGCACCGGGCGCGCGTTCATCGGATAGAGCTTGGCGAAAGCCGCGACATCGGCTTCCGCCACCTGGACCGGGTCGGTCAGCACCAGCCATTCGACGGTCTCCGAACAGGGCGGCGTCGTCAGCGAACCGGGATAGCGGTAGTAGCCGAGCTTGGCCGGAAGCAGTGCATTGGGATCGATGCCGGGGTCGGCCTTGACGGCGGGCCCTTCCTTCATGGGCATGGTCGCGACGATCTTGCTGAAGGCGGCGTTCGGCTTGCCGGTCGCCATCAACACGCCGACGACGGCAAGCGCGCCGGAATCGGCGCGATGCACGAAGTGGGCTTCCATCGGAAAATTCCTGCCTCCGATCAGATGCTCGCTCGGCCGGTGAAAATGCACCTGCTGCAATTCATATTTGACGTCGCCGAGCGTCAGCGTGCTGCCTTTGGCGAAATTGAGCTGGATGCTGTGGCCGTTGTTGACGATGGTGTCGGCGGCGGCGGCTTTGGCCCAGTTGATTTTTAGCGCCGGCAACTGCGACTTGACCGTCGTGCCGATATCGATCGGCGATTGCTGCGAGCCGATGCCGCAGACCTTGCTGGCAGCATCGAGATCGCCCCATTTCGCCGGGCCGCCGGCGCCTTCATAGCTCCAGTGGTGGCCGTCCGCGGCAATTCCCTGTTGCATGCAGAGCGGGCAAAGCGCGAGGCCCGCCAACGCCTTCAGCGCATGGCGACGATCCATCGTTAGTCTCCTTTTTTATGTTTAAATTGAAACGCCGGCCGGCTCAACTCGGGCGCGAAACTATTGAACGGGATGTGCCGCTGCAAGTTCGTCGTGCGGGCAGTCTTACCGACTGGTTACTGGCTCGCCCACACGATGCGCGCGATCCACGCGACGTCGCCCGCCGCCAGCGTGCGGTCGACATGAACGGGATTCAGCGACGCCAGCTCCAGTGTCTTCGCGGTCCGCCGCTTCAATTCCTTGACCATCACCTCGCCGCCGGTGGTTTTCACCACCACGCGGTCGCCGCGGCGGATCGGCGTGCCCGGCGACACCACGATGATGTCGCCATCGCGATAGGCCGGCCTCATCGAATCGCCGGCAATTTCCAGCGCGTAGGCGTGCTCGTCGTTGACGGCGGGCAGGCCGACTTCGTCCCAGCCCTTGCCGGCGGGGAACCCGCTATCGTCGAAATAGCCGCCGGCTCCCGCCTGCGCGAAGCCGAGCAGCGGCACCGACTGCACGGCCCGCGGGCTGTCGCCGATCAACTGCACGAAGGTGTCGATCGAGGTGTTGGTGGCGGCGAGCGCCTTGGCGACCGATTCGGTGGAAGGCCAGCGTTCGCGTCCCTCGGAGGTGATGCGCTTGGACTTGTTGAAGGTGGTCGGGTCGAGGCCGGCGCGCTTGGCGAGCGCCGAGGCCGTAATTCCGGCGCGCTCGGCCAGCCGGTCCATCGCGGTCCAGACCTGCTCGTGGGTCAGCATTCGCGGCGCTTTGGAATGTTTGGCCATGGCTCGATCGTGCCCAAATCTAGGAATTATTACCTCAATAAACCGGTTTTCGCCCCAACGCGCAAGGGAGCAAAAGCGACCCTTGAAGTGTGGAAGTTGCGCCGATACGGTCGGCGCGCGAGGTCCGGAAGTTCCGGAAGAATCCCAAGAGACTTAAAACAACAAGCAGGACTTTCGGCCGCCGTGCGCAGGATCTACAAAATTTGTCCCGCCTCGGCCTGGCGCGAGGCCGAGCGGCAAGGCGTGTACCGGGGCAGCGCCGACGATGCGCGCGACGGCTTCATTCATTTCTCGCTTGCCTCGCAGGTGGCCGAGACGGCGAGGAAGCACTTCTTCGGTCAGACCGGGCTGTTCCTGATCGCGGTCGATGCCGATGCGCTGGGCGAGGCGCTGCGTTGGGAACGTTCGCGCAATGACGAGCTGTTTCCGCATCTCTACGGCGAACTCGACCTTGGCGGGGTGATCGCCATCTTCGACATGCATGCGCGCGCCGACGGATACCATCACATTCCGGAGTTGGAGCCGTGATCCGCGCCTTCGACGCCTTTTCGCTGCCGCTGTTGCGCTGGTTCGATCCGGAGGACGCGCATCGTCTGGCGATCCAGGGGTTGCGGCTGCTGCCGCCGGTCAAGCCGCGGCCGGACGATCCAAAACTGGCGGTGCGGGCGTTCGGGCTGAATTTCCCCAACCCGATCGGCATGGCGGCGGGCTTCGACAAGAGCGCGGAAGTCCCCGATGCGCTGCTGCGGCTCGGCTTCGGCTTCGTCGAAATCGGCACGGTGACGCCGCGTCCTCAGAGTGGCAATCCGCGGCCACGGCTGTTCCGGCTGGAACGCGACGAAGCCGTCATCAATCGCATGGGGTTCAACAATGACGGCGCCGAAGCGGTGCTGCGGCGGCTGGCGGCGCGCGCCAATCTCAGCGGCATCGTCGGGGTCAATGTCGGCGCCAACAAGGATTCCGCCGATCGCGTCGCCGATTATGTCAAGCTGATCGAAACCTTTGCGCCGGTGGCGAGCTATTTCACCGTCAACGTGTCGTCGCCGAATACGCCGGGCCTGCGCAATCTGCAGCAGGCATCCGCGCTCGACGATCTCCTGGCCAAGGTGATCGATGCGCGCGAGCGGGTGCGGCAGAATGCCGGCGACTCGCCGGTGCTGCTCAAGATCGCGCCGGATCTCAGTCTTACCGAGCTCGACGATGTCGTTAACATCGCCCGCTCGCGCCGGGTCGACGGCATGATCGTGGCCAATACCACGCTGGCGCGGCCCTCGAGCTTGCGCGAACAGGCCCGCGCCAAAGAGCAGGGCGGCCTGTCGGGCCGGCCGCTGTTCCGGCTGTCGACGCGGATGGTGGCCGAGACCTACGTGCGCGCCGAGGGCGCGTTTCCGCTGATCGGCGTCGGCGGCATCGACTCAGGCGGCGCGGCGCTGACCAAGATCCGCGCCGGCGCCAGCCTGATCCAGCTTTATTCGTCGCTGATCTACAAGGGCCTCGGCCTGGTCGAGAACATCAAGAACGACCTTGCCTCGACGCTGCTGCGCACTGGCCGCGACTCGCTGTCGGAAATCGTCGGCGCCGATGCGGCGACCATCACCGCCGAGGACTGGCCGGTTTAGTTGACACCGTCATTGCTTCGTCGCAAGTGCTCCTCGCAATGACGAACCCAATACCATCCATTTTCATCTATAACTCGACAATCATGCCGTCGCTCGCCGCGGTGTGGGCCAGCGTATCGAGCCGCCCCAGCATGTCGTCGCTCATGTGGGTGAGCATCAGCCGCTTCGGCTTGATCTCGGCGAGATGCGCCTCCAGCGTCGTCAGGCTGAGGTGGTTCTTCACGATCCTGTCGTAATAATAGGCTTCGGCAATGAACAGGTCGGCGTCGCGCGCCGCCGGGATCAGCGTCTCCGTCCATTCGGTGTCGGCGCTGTAGGCGATGACGCGGCCCTCGGCTTCGACCCGGTAGGCCAGAAAGGGCCCGCCGGATTCGCCATGCACCACCGGGTAGGGCGTGACCTCGACCGCGCCGAAACTGCGCTTTTCTTCCGGCCTGAGTACGACGACCGACAGATCGAAGCGCTGTTTGGTCTTCGATGAATTCTCGAACAGCGCTTCCATCACTTGCGCCAGCCGCGCCTCGATTCCTTCCGGTCCGGCGACGAACAGCGGGCGGGTCCGGCGGGTGAACTGCGCATCCAGCAGCAGGAACGGCAGCCCACCGAAATGATCGCCGTGGAAATGCGTGATCAGAATGAGGTCGATGCCGTCGCGGATAATGCCCTGCCGCTTCAGCGCCGGCAGCGACGAGGCGCCGCAATCGATCAGGAAATTGACGTGATCGCCGGTGACATGGAAGCAGGTATTCGACCTGCCGCCGGAGCCGAACGCGTCGCCGCAGCCGACAAATTGCAGTTGCATCGGGCGATCCTCCTGGTTCAGCCGGGCAGCGGCGCCTGCCGGAACGAAGCCCGCAGCATCGCCGGATAGCGCAGTGCCTGCAAGCCGCCGCGCGCCGCGTAGTGCACCAGCAGTGCAGCCCATAGTCCGGCGTTGCCGAACGACCGCAGCGCCAGCCACGCGGCGAGGAAGATCGCGAGCGAGGCGACCATCAGATTGCGCATGTCGCGCGCCCAGGTCGCGCCGATATAGACGCCGTCAAAGGCAAAGGCGAATACGGCAAGCGACGGCGACAGGATCACGAATACCAGGAAATCGCGCGCGATGCGGCGCACCTCGGGGCTTGCGGTCATCATATCGACCAGCGCGGGGCCGAACAGCGCGAACGCGGCAGTGACCGCCAGCGCAAAGCCAAAGCCCCAGAACACGACCAGCCGCACCGCGCCGGAAAATTCATCCTGCGCGCGGGCGCCGTAGGCGCGGCCGCAAAGCTGTTCGGCGGCGTTCGCCAGCCCGTCGAGGAAGAAGGCGCTGATCAGCAGGAAATTGTGCAGCACGGCGTTGGCCGCGAGCGTGACGTCGCCGGAACGCGCGCCCTGCGCGGTGAAGAACAGAAACGCCGCAATCAGCGCCGCGGTGCGGATCATGATGTCGCGGTTGACGGCCAGCATTCGCATGAGCGTGTCGCGGTCGAACAGGGTGGCCCGCGACAGCGGCAAATGATCCTGCGCGAGATGGTGCGCGATCGCGACGCCGATCAGGAGCCCGAGGGCTTCGGCGATCAGCGCGGCCATCGCGGCGCCCGCAATGCCAAGATCGAGCGTCAGCACCAGCAGCAAGGTCGCCACCATGTTGATGAGATTGATCGCGATCTGCACCCCGAGCGCCAGCGTCGCGCGGGCCTGTCCGATCAGCCAGCCGAGCACGACATAGTTCGCCAGCGCCAGCGGCGCCGACCAGATCCGGATCGCAAAATAGGTTCTTGCCGCTCGCGTCACGCCCTCGCTGCCGCCCATGGCGCCGAGCAGGATGGCGGCAAGCGGGATCTGCAGCGCAATCAGGCCGGCGCCGACCAGCGCCGCGACGATCAGTCCGCGCACCAGGATCGCGCGCAATTCGTGCATCTCGCCGGCGCCGAGCGACTGCGCGGTGAAGGCAACGGTGCTCATGCGCAGGAAGGCGAACAGCCAGAACAGGCAGTCGAACAGCACCGACGCCATCGCGACCCCGCCCAGCGACGTGGCGTCGCCGAGCCGGCCGATCGCGGTGGTCGAGACGATGCCGATCAGCGGCGTCGTCAGG
>JBAQER010000542.1:0-1883 GCA_049286845.1 Bradyrhizobium sp. | reverse complement strand
GACATAGGTTGCAAGCTCGCCTGGAGACGGCAGCAGCCCCCACACGAAGCGAAAGGAGAAAGGAATCACAACGTCGGCGAGGTCCGAACGCAGGAGACTTACACCGGACTCGCCGGTCAGAATCAGACGCGTCATGTTCGTCTCCGAATAGCCGAGACTTCATCTCCCCTCACCCGGCACCGGTCAGGCGGCGGAGTGACGTGTTGTTAAGGTCATTCCGGGATAGTCCGAAGGACAGGCCCCCGATGTGCGGCAACATCGGATGTCCCGAGAATTCGGATCTCGGATGACAGCTCACGTACTTCAACTGCCACATCAGGTGAGCGAAACAAATATCTCCGCTCTGGACCCTAAGCACTTTTAGATTCTCTGGATTTCGATTCGGCCGCGCGGCAAAAATTGCCAACCTTCACGACTCATCCGAAACTAAACGGGCACTGGGGACGTCGGCAACTCAACGTCCTCAGCGCCCGTTCATGTCGAACCTCAAGTCAGGCGACCAAGGCCCGACAAATTCTCAATCCTCCGCCGGCTCCTCGCCGTCGGCGTCGCGCTCGGGACTACCGGCCAGAATCTGCTCGGCGATCAGGCCGGAGTTCTGGCGGATCGCCGCCTCGATCTTCGCGGTCATGTCGGGATTGGCCTTGAGGAACGCCTTCGAATTCTCGCGGCCCTGGCCCAATCGCTGGCTGTCATAGGAGAACCAGGCGCCGGACTTCTCGACGATGCCGGCCTTGACGCCGAGGTCGAGGATTTCGCCCATCTTGGAGACGCCCTCGCCATACATGATGTCGAATTCGACCTGCTTGAACGGCGGCGCCAGCTTGTTCTTCACCACCTTGACGCGGGTCTGGTTACCGACCACTTCGTCGCGCTCCTTGATCGCGCCGATGCGGCGGATGTCGAGGCGGACCGAGGCGTAGAATTTCAGCGCGTTGCCGCCGGTGGTGGTTTCCGGCGAGCCGTACATCACGCCGATCTTCATCCGGATCTGGTTGATGAAGATCACCATGGTGTTGGACTTGTTGATCGAGGCGGTGAGCTTGCGCAGCGCCTGGCTCATCAAACGGGCCTGCAGGCCGGGCAGCGCGTCGCCCATCTCGCCCTCGAGTTCGGCGCGCGGCACCAGCGCCGCCACCGAATCGACCACCAGCACGTCGACCGCGCCGGAGCGCACCAGGGTGTCGCAGATTTCCAGCGCCTGCTCGCCGGTGTCGGGCTGCGAGATCAGGAGTTCGTCGATGTTGACCCCGAGCTTGCGGGCATAGACCGGATCGAGCGCGTGTTCGGCGTCGATGAAGGCGCAGATGCCGCCCTTCTTCTGGCCTTCGGCCACCGTATGCAGCGCCAGCGTGGTCTTGCCTGAGGATTCCGGCCCGTAGATTTCGACCACCCGGCCCCGCGGCAGGCCGCCGACACCGAGCGCGATATCGAGGCCGAGCGAGCCCGAGGAAATGGTCTCGATATCCATCGAGCGGTCGTTCTTGCCCAGCTTCATCACCGAGCCCTTGCCGAACTGGCGCTCGATCTGGGAGAGCGCGGCGGACAGGGCCTTGGTTTTGTCCATTGAGGATCCTTCGACGATACGCAGGGCGGTGGTGGGGGCGGCCATTGGTGGTGCTCCTTATGACGGGGATTCGCTAGAGGGACAAACGGGCGGCTGACCTTGAAAACGGCGTGACCACAATGTACCCTATTTGTTCCAAGTTCGCAATATGTTCTTTTCTATGGGGTACTGGCCTGTTTCGACCCTCAGTGGCCGGTTTTGAAAATGGCAGTGGCCTGATTTGAATTGTTCACTTCGGAACCGACGGGCGGCGTTCGGCATATTAAGTAGGCAATTCCACCCACCCAACGGTTAGGACCCGTGGCCAAAACGAGGT
>JBAQER010000541.1:0-2822 GCA_049286845.1 Bradyrhizobium sp. | reverse complement strand
GCGTCGGCCGCACCGATGCGACCGTGACGGCGCTGGCGCGGCGCGGGACGCTCATCGCTCATGGCATCGCCTTGCAGCCCGGCCGCACTTCCGCCCTCGGCCGGATCGGCAAAACGCCGGTCGTTGCGCTGCCGGGTGCGCCGGACCAGGCGTTCGCGGCGTGGTGGACGCTGGCGCTTCCCGCGCTGGATCGGCTGTCGGGGCGGCGGTCGCGCAGGACGCTCAATTTGCCGCTGGCGCGCAAGATCGCCTCCGGCGTCGGCATCGCCGAAATCGTGCTGCTCAGGCGGGAGCAGGGCGTCTGGGTGACGCTGGCGGCGGGCGATCTGTCGCTCGATGCCATCGCCCGCGCCGAAGCCTGGCTCGTGGTGCCCGGCGGCGCCGAAGGTTTTGCTGCGGGCGCGCCGGTCGATGCTTTTATGCTGCGGGAATGATAAGAGCCTCAGTATGAGCAACGCCAAAGCCCCGCTGCCGAATAACCCCGAAGGGATCGATCAGGACCAGTTCCTGACTGTGCTGTCGCGCGAACAGGCGCTGGCCCGTTTCGAGGCGGCGTTGTTTCCGCGCTCCGTTCCTGCCGAATCACAACTGCTGGCGGAGGCGCTCGGCCGTGCGCTGGCAGAGGACATCATCGCGCCGATCGACGTGCCGCCGTTCGACCGCTCCAATGTCGACGGCTTTGCGGTGCGCTCCGCCGATCTGGCGATGGCGGGAGAAGCCACGCCCGTTCGGCTGAAGCTGAATGACGAAGTGATCGCCTGCGGCACAGCGCCCGTGCGGCCGGTGCTGTCGGGTACCGCCACGTCGATCGCGACCGGCGGGCCGGTGCCGCGCGGCGCCGACGCCATCGTCATGGTCGAGCACACCCAGCCCGCGGGCCCGCGCGCGATCGAGATCCGCCGCGCCGCTTCGCCCGGGCAATTCGTGTCCTATGCCGGCTCCGACATCGCGCGCGGCGAAGCCTTGCTGCGCGCCGGCACTGTGATCGGCTCGCGCGAGATCGGCATGCTGGCGGCCTGCGGCATCGCGCAGGTGCCGGTCGTGCGGGCGCCCCGCGTCGCGGTGATCTCGACCGGCGACGAGTTGGTGCAGCCGGGAAAGTCGCTGCGTCCTGCCGCGATCTACGACACCAATGGCGCGATCGTCACGGCCGCGGTGAGCGAGAACGGCGGCGAGGCGGTGTTTCTCGGCGCCGTCGCCGATGACGAGGCGCAACTCGAAGCCGCGATGCGCGAGGCGCTTGCGACCAACGACATGCTGGTGCTTTCCGGCGGCACCTCGAAAGGCGCCGGCGACCTGTCGCATCGCATCATCGCGCGGCTCGGCAAGCCCGGCATCATTGCGCACGGCGTCGCATTGAAACCGGGCAAGCCGCTGTGCCTTGCGGTCTGCGGCGGCAAGCCGGTGGTGATCCTGCCGGGATTTCCGACCTCGGCGATGTTCACCTTCCACGACATGATCGTGCCGGTGCTGCGCCGCATGGCGGGATTGCCGCCGCGCTCCGACGCCAGGGTGACCGCCAAAGTCCCGGTGCGGATCGCCTCCGAACTCGGCCGCACCGAATTTGTCATGGTGTCGCTGGTCGAGGGCGACGGCGGCCTGATCGCCTATCCCTCCGGCAAGGGTTCCGGCGCGATCACATCGTTCGCGCAGGCCGACGGTTTCCTGAAGATCGATGCGCTGGCCGACCAGATGCCGGCCGGCACCGAGGCCGAAGTCACGCTGTTCACGCCGCATGTGCGGGTTCCGGACCTCGTCATCGTCGGCAGCCATTGCACCGGGCTCGATCTCGTCACCGCGCCACTGGCCCGCGCGGGTCTCGTCGTCCGGTCGATCGCTGTCGGCAGCCTCGGCGGTCTCGCCGCCGCCAAGCGCGGCGAATGCGATTTTGCCCCCATTCATCTGTTCGATGAAAAATCCGAGAGCTACAACACGCCGTATCTTGCCGACGGCCTTGAACTGGTGCCGGGCTGGCGGCGGATGCAGGGCATTGTGTTCCGCAAGGGCGACAAGCGCTTCGAAGGACTGAGCGCGCAAGCCGCAGTGCGCGCGGCGCTGGCCGACCCCGCCTGCATCATGGTCAATCGCAACCAGGGCGCGGGCACGCGCATCCTGATCGACCGGCTGCTCGGTGACATCAGGCCTGACGGCTACTGGAACCAGCCGCGCTCGCACAACGCGGTTGCCGCCGCGGTGGCGCAGCATCGCGCCGACTGGGGCATGACCATTGCGCCGGTCGCGCAGGCCGCGGGCCTCGGCTTCATTCCCTTTGCCGAAGAGCATTATGATTTTGCGCTGGTGACGGCGCGCAAGCAGCGCCCGGCGGTGCAGGCGTTCCTGAAGGCGCTGGCGTCGGACGAAGGCCGCGCCGCGCTGGCGGGGGCGGGATTCCGGCCGGCTTAGCCGTCACTCTCCACACACGTCGTCCTCGCGAACGCGGGGACCCATACGCCGTGGCGGTTGTTGTTGCGGAAGGTGTCTGACGCAGTGCCCTAACGATAGATCACGCGGTCTGGGTCCCGGCTCGCGCTCGCAAGGCTCGCTTGGCCGGGACGACGAAGAATTGACGACCCGCCTCAAATAAACGCCATGCCGCCGTTCAGCATGATCGTCTGGCCGGTCATGTAGTCGTTGCCGAGCACCATCAGCACCGCCTGCGCGACTTCATCGGGTTGCCCGAGCCGGCCGAGCGGGATGCGGGCGGCGAGATCGGAGCGGCCCTTCATCATGTCGGTTTCGATCAGCGACGGCGCTACCGAATTGACGGTGATGCCTTCCTTGACCAGCCGCGCCGCATAGCCGCGGGTCAGTCCTTCCATGCC
>JBAQER010000540.1:0-2962 GCA_049286845.1 Bradyrhizobium sp. | reverse complement strand
GTCCAGGCGTCGCGAAAAGTACTCCCTCCAGTTCTTCCTCCAACTCTTCCGCCACTTCCCAAGCCTGCCGGTCCTGTTTCGGTAGGAGGCGCTCCGCTGAGTCCTGCGTCGACAGCAGGCCCGGACGCAAGCTAACGCGTAGAATTACGGTGACAGTGCACTCAATCGATTCGTCGAAGCCGTTCGTAATCGCACCGGCGTTTGACGAGCGCTATCGCTGAACAGAATGGATTAAGTGCACTGTCACCGTAATTCCCGTTGCGGCGTGCGCCGGCCCAAGCCGCAATGTTATCCAAGTTCCCGGCTAATTTTCGCGCATTGGATCTACCGGCTGATTCGGTGGAGGATCGTCGCGGGGGCATAGCCATGGCATTTTTCAAGCGTGAGCTCAGCCCGGTCGAGCGCTTCGGGAATACGCTGAGGGAGAAGCAGGTGGCGCGGCAGAAGCTGGCCGACCGGCTCAGCTTGGCCGAAACGGTGGTTGCAGAAAAGCGCGCCGCCGCCGAGCGGCTGGCGGTGGCCGGAGCCGCCAATGCCAAGCTCGATCGCGCGGAGGCCGACATGCGCGCCGTCGAGGACCACGCCAAGACACTGCGCGCCGCACTGGCGGAACTCGACGAGCAGATCGCCTCGACCGAACGCGCATTGGCCGACGCCATAGCGCAGCGCGACCGCGACATGGTGGCGGAGGGGATCGAGGCGATGGTCGCGGCAATCGAGCGGGCCGCCCCGGGGTTCGGCGCCGGCGCCAGGGCACTGGTGGAGGCTGTCACGAAAAGCACGGCGTCGATGCCGGAAGCGACCAGGTTCTCGGCCAGCGTGGAAGCGCTGCGCCGCGAGGTTCTCGCGGCCGCGGACCTGATTTGCTGGGAGCTGCGGTCCGCCGCGGTGCGCACGCGCGCGGGCAACGCCAACGCCGCATTCCCGGCGCCGGCCGAGGCAGAGCAACCGCCGCTCATGGAGATCGAGCGGCAATTGATCTACACGCTCAATCCGCTGCTTTGGCGGGAGGGCGGCGAGGTGCGCCGGGCCGCGGCGTTCGCGCTGGTCGGGCTGCCGAAAGGATTGCTGCCGGTCGCGCTGCGGCATCAGCATGTGGACTATCTGAATGCCCGGCGCGTGCAGACCCTGATGCACGTCCACGGCAGCGGCCGGTTCCAGGGCGAGCCCGATCCCGACGATCCGCAGCTCGTCGATCTGGATCTCCTTGCCGCGGAGGACAAAGCGAGCGCCGAGGCCAATGTCGCCTGAGAAGGGCAGGGCGTAACGGGCAGGGGTGAATTGCGGAAATAAGATTTGGCTATGACGCCCCCGATGGCAACTCGCTTCGCGCCACCTGCGGGGAGGACGCCTGAGCGGGCCTTGTGGGCGGCGCAAGTAGGGCGCAATCGCAAAGCGTATTGCGCCGAAATCGGCGGATTACGCTACGCTAATCCGCCCTACGAGCTGATTGCCGATGAGTGGCCTTCGCGGATTCGCGGTCTAGTTTCCCTATCTCGATCCCGTTTCCGCTTTCGGAAACTTTGCCCCATTCGGTGTTGTCCGGGCCCAAGAGCCCCAGCGGAATCGGGCGAGCCGCCAGATGATTGTGCACCAGATCCGCCGTCAACTGGGGGCTCTTGGACCTGTCCGACGAATAGCCGATTACGGCACTGATGGCGGCGTTGTCCGGATCCATAAAGATCGTGGTCGGTACCGGTTTGCCCTTTGCATTCTGGACCTGTGGCCGGAGCGATTTGAACGATCTAACGAACTGCCCGGTCGCGCGGTCCACCTCGATCGTCGTCGGTCCAGCCGGATAGACGGCTTCGAGAGCGTAGGGCATTTGCGATATACCCTCGTTCAGAGGCAGCCGTCCGAGCTGCCCCCCGTTCACCGCGATCACGAATGAATCTTCCGGCCGCACCAACCCTTTCTTCTGATACTCGGCCAGCTTCTTGCGCTTCTCGTCGATGGCGGTCGTCCAGCGGAGCAGGGTCTCGTTGTGCGGGACGTCGCCGACGATGAATTCTCCCGCGGAGAGAGGCTGCATCCATTGCGCTGGTAGGCCAGCGGCTGTCGGGCAGATCGCCTCAATCCAGATGACTCGGCCGTCGTGTTCGAAGCGGAGATCCGGACCCTCGTCCGCATTCGTCATGGCGAATCCAAGCGCATCGAAGTGGGCAGCGAGCATCATCTCCCAAACGCGCTGCGTTACCTTATTGATCTTGCCGCTGCAGATCTCGCTCACGAAGTGTGCGTTCGGCAATCCGAGCGAAACGAACTTCTCCCAAAGGTCGAACACGTAGGCCCTATAGTGGGGTGCGGCGGGAAACTGCTTCTCGAGCGCGGCCTTTACCTGCTCGGTCCACTGCGAGGACTTGTCCTTGTTCGTGCCGTCGCGAACCTTGCGGTTCAACAGGCGGCACTTGATGCGCTTGTCGATGCGCCTGTGAGGGTGTTTGCGGTGCCAGCCTTGCAGGGCCTCAAGAAAATACAGCGCGTGCGTTGTGCGCTTCTCGAACGTCAAAAGCAGTTCTTGAGCAGCCGCGACGTCTCTGCCTTCCGCTAGTTGGCGGGCGACTCGCTTCTGCTGCCGTTTCAGGCGCCGCCGTGCGGCATTCAGGTGTTGGCGGGCGACCTCGACATCGCGGTTTTTTCGGTTTGCTGCCATCGAAATCCTCCACCACCCGAAATCTCGTGAAATTTAAGGCCGGTCATGTCGGCTCCGCACAGGCGATTGAGCGGGATCTGTGGAATCGATGTTCTCAGCGGTCAAAATAACAATTCCAAAGGCGGTTCTGCTCCAACTCGCGGCGTATGGTAGACGACCAATGAGCCCATAGGGCGGATCATTGATCCGCCGTTATTCCCGTTGCGATGGCGGATTGCGCCTTCGGCTCCAATCCGCCCTACGAGCTAATCCGACCGACGGCTAGGTGCGTTTCTCAAGCAGTCGACGAATGGCATGGAGTTCTTGTGG
>JBAQER010000539.1:0-23035 GCA_049286845.1 Bradyrhizobium sp. | reverse complement strand
CGGCCTGTTCCGCGCCCCCTCGGTGATCAAGGCCAACATGCTGCAGCCGCTGCGAGCCTCGATCTACGCCTTCAAGACCGATTTCGTGGTCGCAAACTGGATTGCGCGGCTGCAGCCGGGCGAACTCGAGGCGGCGCGCAAGGAGCTGGCGAGCGAGAAGTTTCCCAATCCCTCGATCCGGAATTTCGACGACAAGCCGCTGGACCGGCAGTCGCTCGACAGGCCGGTCGATGTGCTGATGGATGTCGAACCCCGCAACGCGGCGACGGTGGCCTTTCCGGGCCGGTCCTACAGCCTGCATCCGGTCCTCGGGCCGATGTTCGCCCGCGCCATGACGGCGGGCAAGCCGGCGGCGTCCGATCCGATGCCGCTGTTGCGCTCCGACGGACCGGTCGGCGTCGTGCTTGCCGCACCGGTTCTGCCTGACGGCGCAGCCCAGCCGGCGGGCTTCGTGACCTTTTCCTACGAACTGGCGCCGCTGATGCTGGCGAACGACGATCTGTCGCTGTTCTCGGTGGCGCTGAAGGACCCCAACAGCGCCGATCAGGAACTGGTCGCGACCGATCGCGATCACGTCGGCTCCAGGATCGTGGCGCCGGATGCGCCGCCGCCGTCGATGGTGCGGACCGTGAGCTTCGGCGACCGCGACTGGTCGCTCGCCTATTACGCCAAGAACAACGCGATGATGCGCGCCCGGCAGACCGCCGCCATCGTGGCGGCGATCGGGCTTGCGCTGACCGGCATCGTCTGCGGGCTGTTCGGCTACGTCGCCTACAACAACCTTCGGCTCAGCCGCGAAATCCAGGTGCGTATCGGCTTCGAACGGCGGCTCACCGCCGTGATCGATGAGCTCAATCACCGCGTCAAGAACATCCTGGCGGTGATCCAGTCGATCGTGACGCGCACGCTGCGCCATGGCGCCGACATTGACGTCGCCCGCGATCTCCTGATCGGCCGCATCCATGCGATGTCGAACGTGGTGACGTTGTTGAGCGAAAGCCAGTGGCAGGGCGTCAAGCTGAGGGGGCTGTTCGAAGCGCGCGCCGTTCCCCACGCCGAGCGCATCGCGGTCTCGGGTCCCGATATCGTGGTGAGCGCGCGGGCCGCGCAGAGCCTGTCGCTGCTGTTCTTCGAACTGGCGTCGCATTCCGACGAGGGGCTGTCGCTGGTCGGCAAGCATCCGCACATCACGGCGCATTGGCAAGTGACCGGGGATGAACCCGACTCGACGTTTCATTTCCGCTGGGAAGAGTTCAACACTAGCGCCGCGACCCGCCGCGAGGACTCCGATTTCGGCCTCATCCTGCTCGACCGCGTCGCGCCGGAAGCGCTCGGCGGCGCCGCGAAGCGGTATTTCACCGACGTCAGCTATGTCTACGAACTCTTTGCCCCGATGGAAACCGTCGTCGACATGACCGAGCGCGACCGCAGCGAACAATTTTCCGCCCCGGTGAGGCCGCCGCGATAGGTTTCGTTATTTATTTCGTCATGGCTGGGCTTGTCCCGGCCATCCACGTCTTCTGCTCTGGTGGCAAGCAAGAACGTGGATGCCCGGCACAAGGCCGGGCATGACGAGTTTTTTCGAGCCGGTGGAGCAAACGCCTACCCCCCGCTGCCGCCGATCACGGCGCGCACCGTGTCATCGGGGCCGAAGTCGTCGGCGCCGTCGACGTAGAGCAGGGCGCTCAACTTCGTCCGCGCGCGGTTGACGCGGCTCTTGATGGTGCCGACCGCGCAGCCGCAGATCGCCGCGGCGTCCTCATAGGAGAAGCCGGAGGCGCCGACCAGGATCAGCGCTTCGCGCTGGTCCTGCGGCAGCTTGTCGAGAGCGGCGCGGAATTCCTCGAATTCCAGATGCGCGCCTTGTGCCGGCTGGGTCTTCAGCGTCTTGGCGTAATTGCCCTCGGGGTCTTCCACCTCGCGCCGCCGCTTGCGGTAGTCGGAGCGGAACAGGTTGCGCAGGATCGTGAACAGCCACGCCGGCAGGTTGGAACCGGGCTGGAACGAGTCGATATTGGCGAGTGCGCGCAGTAGCGTTTCCTGCACCAGGTCATCGGCGCGGTCGCCATTGCCGCTGAGCGAGATCGCGAATGCGCGCAAGCTCGGAACCGACGCCAGGATGTCGTCGCGGAGCGAATCTGTGAGAGGCATCAGTCCCTCCCGTCATTCTTGATTGCCGGAGCTGCCGGAGCGCCCGTAGGTCCCAGTTGGGGATCGGAAGAGGGAACATCAAGCTTGCGGATCAGTTCTGCGAAGCGGTCCGGCACGCCCTGCCGCACCACGTCGTCATACATCGCCCGAAGTTGATGCCCGATTCGTGACTGAATCTCGGCGTTGAGGCGGCCCGGCTTGCCAGGAGCGGCCGTTTTGCTGACTTGTGACTTCACATCTTTCATGACCTGTTCCACGCTTCCCCGAGAGCTAAGTCCATGTAATATCGTTAATTATTCATCGGATTGAAGCCCTTGCTGCAACTTCCAATAGGGCTAATTCGAAATCCGCCGGAAAGTTCCAGCAGACGCGGGAACTTTTCTCGGGCTCGGGCGTAGTCCCGCGCAATTGGGGAAACCGGGTCACCCCGACAGGATGCTGATCTAAAGTTTTGACCTCGAAACAGGACGGAGTGGGGATGTCGCGATCACAGCTCGTTGCGGAACATCTACCGTTGTTGCGGCGCTATGCCCGTGCGCTGACGGGAAATCAGGCCTCCGGCGACGCCTATGTCGGGGCTATGCTGGAAGCGCTGTTGCAGGATCCGTCCCTGCTCGACGAGCGGCACGGGCCGCGCGCCGGGCTGTTCCAGTTGTTCACGAAAATCTGGAATTCGGTCTCGCTCAACGAGGATCCTGACGTGGCGAGCCTGCCGCTGCCGTCGGAGCGCCGCCTTTCCAACATCACCCCATTGCCGCGCCAGGCCTTCCTGCTGTTGTCGCTGGAAGGTTTCTCCGAAGAGGAAGTGGCCTTCATTCTCGGCACCGACGTCGGCGAGACCCGCAGGCTCGCGGATGCCGCCGGCCGCGAAATGGCCGCGGAGATCGCGACCGACGTATTGATCATCGAGGACGAGACCTTCATCGCGATGGATCTCGAAAGCCTGGTCAGGAATCTCGGCCACCATGTGATCGGCGTCGCCCGCACCCATAGCGACGCCGTTGCGCTTGCCAAGAACCAGAAGCCCGGCCTGATCCTGGCCGACATTCAGTTGGCCGACGGCTCATCCGGCCTCGACGCCGTCAACGAGTTGCTGCGGACCTTCGAGGTCCCGGTGGTGTTCATCACCGCCTATCCCGAGCGCTTCCTGACCGGCGAACGCCCCGAGCCCGCGTTCCTGATCTCGAAACCGTTCCAGCCCGCGATGGTCTCCGCCGTTGCCAGCCAGGCACTGTTCTTCCAGCGTAACTCGCGCAACCGGACGCCAAGGGTGGCGTGAGGCTGATCGCGAATTGATTGCCTTGAAATGAGTTCGGCGCGCCGTGAGGGCGCGCCGTTTTTTTGCGGCCAGCAAATGAGAGGCGCGCAACTGGCTTTTCGATTTCAGATAGCTCTTCGATTTCAGCTAAAAAGCAGGGCGCGGCTGGCATCACCACAGCCGCGCCCTGCATCACCGGTCAATGGGGCAGGGGGGATGACCGGCTGTTTTGATGACGCCGAGATCCCCGGACTCGTTCCCGCCTTCGCGAAATTTTTCGCACACAGTTAAGTGATGGCCGGTTCCCCGAACTCCGCTGGTCCGGTCACGTTGTTTCGTTGATCGCCACGGGGCGAGGGACCAACGCACATGTCACAGATTTCCAAGGGAATTTTCGGCGCGGCCGGCGTTGCGCTTGTGCTCGGTGCGGTTCCGCTGGCCTTCGGCCACGATCTCGCAGACCGCTGGCAGGCCGTCACGGGCGCGCCGGCAACCTCCGTCAATCGTGCCGCCAAAGCCGATCGCGCTGCCGGTGTCGGTCCTGCGGCGTCGGCGCGCACGATCTCGCTGCGCCTGGACAGCCTTGCCGATACCTCGGTCCTGGTCCGCGTGCCCGTCGCCAAGGACGCGCGCAACACGCCCGCCGCTCCGGCCGTGACTAAATCTGGGAACCGCAAGACGGCGGTGGCCTGCGAGCCCGTGGTCAGCGTGCTGACCGAAGTCGCGAAGCATCTCGAGCCCGGCCGCTGCGTGACGTGAGTCTGTAGTTCCGGATGAACACAGCCGTCTTCCCCACGCACGCGGGGACAACGTTGAGAGATAACTCACTCCGCCGGCGATTCCGCCTCATCGCCAGAAGCACTCGCGCCACGGCTCATCATGAACCCCAGCGCCAGCCCGCCGATCGCCAGAATCGGGATCAGCTTCTTGACGCCGATCGCGCGCACCAACTGAAGCCCCACAGCCAGCAGCATGGGATCGGCCAGTACGGTCTGGGCGGCCGATTTCGTCGACCTTGCGGCTTCTTTTGCGGCTTGTTCGGCGCGCGCCTTGACCTCGTTCTTGCGCGCCATGTAGCAGCCGGCGGCGATCAGCGTGACCAGGAAGAAGATCACAGCACCGGTCAGGCAGGCTTCGACCGGGCCATATCTCTGCAGCACGAACACGAAGGCGGCGGCGCACAGGAACGCGATCATGACGAACAGGGCGATGGCTGCGGCGGCCGCCAGCGACGTCAGCCGCAAGGCGGTGCCGGTGCTCTCCCTGACATCATCGATCATTCGCTGGAACATCTATCGCCTCGATCTGAAAAGAACTTCAACGAATGCAACGGCGGCGCGCCAACGCCGCCAGTCCGACCAGAGGTTTGATCTTGCGCGGACCGTCATCGCGGTTACCGGCGCCACGTCACGCCGATCAAAAAGCCGATGCCGAGCGCGAGCCCGACGGTGGCCAGCGGGCGCTGCGTGATCGCCTCTTCCAGCGTCTCCTCGATCGAAGTGGCCGCGTCCTGAGCGGCGCCCATCATGGCGCTACCGCGCTCCGACATGTCGTCGACCGCCGCATCGACATTGGCGCGGACCTGCTTGTAGCCGCGGCGCGCCTGCTTGCCTGCGGTGCCGGCGAAGGTGTTGAGCGCGTCGGTGATCTGGTCGGTCAGGGCGGAGATATCGTTCTTCACGGCTGCTACGTCCTGTTCGAGGCGTTCATAGTTGGCTTTGTCTGTCATGTTTCTCATTCCGATTCCGACGTCCGGACTCGACGTCAAAAGCCCCCGAAGGCTGCTGAAGCATCTCAATGAGCAAACGTCTCGCTTCACCGGAAGTTCCTCGCGGAAGATCCGATCAGTCCGGCGGCAGCTGCGACGAATCCGCCGGCAGCTGCGGCGAATCCGCCGGCAGCAAATGTTCCTTGATGATGAGCGCGACGATCAACACCGGCGAGGACAGGAAGGCGCCCATTGGTCCCCACAGCCAGGTCCAGAAGGCGAGCACGACGAATACCGCGAGCGCGTTCAGTTCGAGCCGGCGGCCGACGATAACAGGTGTGACGAAATGACCTTCGAGAAAGGTGAGCCCGGCAAAGAGCACTGGCGCGAGCAGCCCCGCGCCGAGCGTGGGGAACGCGACCACGCCGACCACCGTCAGGATCGCGAACATCACCACAGGGCCAATGATCGGGATGAAATTCAAGGTCGCCGCCAGCGCGCCGAGCGCGGCAGGGTTCGGCATGCCGGTGAGCGCACAGATGATACCCGTCGCCACGCCGACGCCGAGATTGATCACGGTCACCATGAGCAGATAGCCGCCGAGATGCTCTTCGATCTCGTTGAGGATCCGGAGCGTCCGCAGCCGCGATTCATGCCCGCCGAAGGTCATGATCAGCGCGCGCCGCAGATCCGGCCAGCTCGCGATGAACAGGATCAGGGTCGCAATGAACAGCAGGAATTGGACGAAGGTCGGCGACAGGAATTCAAAGGTGGGCTGCACCCACTCGATCTTGGGAAGCTGGAACGACTCGCCCGGCAGCGCTTCGGACCCGCCGAGCATTCCCTGCAGTTGCTGCCAGAGCCGCAAGGGGCGATCGAACACATGAAGCTTCTCCTTCAGGAGCGAGCCGAGTTCAGGGAGCCGCGTGCTCCATTCCATAACCGGGGAGGCGAGCAGTCCGACCATGACGGCGGCCACGGCGCAGGCCGCGGCCACGATCAGAACCGCCGATACCGCGCGCGGGATGCGGCGCTGCTCGAGAAAGCGCGCCGCCGGCGACAGCATGGTGCCGACCACGAACGCCATCGTCACCGGGAGAAAGAACGCTTTCGCCGCATAAAGCACGGCGACGACGCAGATTATCAGGAGCGCGACCAGCGCGAACGCCACCACCTCGGTGTCCCGGCTCACCGGCGGCAATTCGCTCTTGCGCTCGGGCACGCCTTCATTGGGAAGGACTCGCAAGTGAACTCTCCCCGCGCGGCAGCGAATGTGGTTGGGCGTCGCGGGCTCGTTGGGTCGGGACCGGTGACGCATGGACCCAACCCGCGTGCAGCCAAAAAGTTCCGTCGCAGAAACGTGAAGGGTCGGCCGGTTGACTGCACGGCTCCGGTGTCGAGTCGGACGGAACCATGCAGCCCGGGTGGGGTTGGTTGCGCAGAAGCATCAGCGTGATGCGCAACGCATCGGGGCAGATCATGACACAGGCATTCGCAGGCAATCGTAGACTCTCGTTGCGCGCGACCGGCGCGCTGGCCCTCGGCGCGGCATTGCTGCTGTCGCCGGCGTGGCTCGCAAGCGCCAGCGCCCAGGTGTTCGGCTACGCCTCCACCCAGCCAAGCGCGTTTCCGTCAGACAATATGATGGTGGCGCCGGCGCAGCCCGCCGATGAAGGCGATGGCAGCGCAGCCGCTGTGCCGGAGCGGTTGAAGCGCGCGGTCGTTGCCTTCAACAGCCGCGAGGCGCCGGGCACGATCGTGATCGATACCGGCAATACTGCGCTTTATTACGTGCTCGGCCAGGGCCGCGCCATTCGCTATGGCGTCGGCGTGGGCCGCGAGGGCTTTACCTGGTCCGGCGTGCAGACCATCAGCCGCAAGGCGGAATGGCCGGACTGGCATCCGCCGGCGGAAATGATCGCGCGCCAGCCTTATCTGCCGCGCTTCGTGGCGGGCGGCCCCGGCAATCCCTTGGGCGCACGCGCGATGTATCTCGGCACCAGCCAGTACCGCATTCACGGCACCAACGATCCCTCGACCATCGGCAAGTTCGTTTCCAGTGGCTGCATTCGACTGACCAATGAAGACGTCGCCGATCTGTTCGGCCGCGTCGATGTCGGCACAAAGGTGGTGGTGCTGCCGAAGCATGCGCCGCACCTTGAAGCGAGGGCCGCGGACACGCGAACGATGATCTCGGTCCGCCCGGCCGCGCCGCCGCCGCGCCTGGCCGTGACGTCTGGCCGTCAGGTGATGAACGTTTCGACGTCGTCGCTGTACTGAGATCGGAGCCGACATGAAATGGACATCAGGCAGGCGGCTGGCATGGCGCGTGGCGGCAGCGGTCCTGTTGGTCTCGGCGCTCGCGCCCGCCGCGCAGGCGGAAGATTTTCTTTCCGCCCTGTTCGGCGCGTTCGGCGGCCGCTCGCGCGCGCCACAGATCCAGCTGCCGTTTGCCAATGAGGGCGGCTCAATGATGCCGCGAGATGACGGTCGTCCGCACCATGCCGGCGGCGGCCAGGTCTATTGCGTGCGTACCTGCGACGGCCGCTATTTCCCGATCTCGGCGTCGGACAAGCAGACCCGGGCGGCCTCCTGCAACAGCTTCTGTCCGGCCAGCGACACCAAGATTGTCTATGGGAGCAGCATCGACAGCGCCGTGACCGACAACGGCAAGCCCTATTCCGAGCTGCCAAATGCGTTCCGCTACCGCAACGAGATGGTGGCGGGCTGCACCTGCAACGGCAAGGATCAGCTCGGGCTGGCGCAGGTCAGGATCGAAGACGACCCGACGCTGCGCAAGGGCGACATCGTCGCCGGCGAAAGCGGGCTGGTGGTGGTCAATCGCGGCGCCGATAAGCGCGGCGCGGCGCTGAATTTCTCGCCGGCCTCCGAAAAGATCAGCGCGCGCTATCAGCGCGTGCCGGTGGTGGCGCGGGAATAGCAGTCCGGCATCAGGTCCGGGTGCCGGTCAATCGATTGTCCGGGGACCCGGTTCCTTCCGGGGAACCCAAGCAGGCCGTCAGGCGTTGGCTCCCAAGCAATCGTGCTTTTCATGACGCCATAGGGGGCTCCGGTGCTTATCAGTGTGCTCGTTACATTTCTTGTCGTTATTCTTGTTCTCTATCTGATCAACCTGTTGCCGCTCGACGGCCGCGCCAAGCAGATCGCGCGCGTGGTGGTGATCGTCCTTGGAGTGATCTCGCTCTTGAAATACATCGCGGTAATCTAGAGCCGTTTCCACTCCAGATGCTCCATCCTTCGAGACGCATCGCTTCGCGATGCTCCTCAGGATGAGGTCTCAGTCCCTCGTGGTGAGGAGCGCGTCTTCGCGCGTCTCGAACCATGAGGCCCCGCGAGAAGTGTACTGGTTCGGGCAAGCTGGAAAACGCTCTAAGGCCGCTCACGGACAGTCAAAAAAGCCCCGGCATTTCTGCCGGGGCTTTCGGTTGTTCAAGGAGGCAAACTTACTTCAGCGCCCTGAACCAGTCATCCACGTCCTTGTGGATCTGATCCTTGGCGAAGCCGTAGCGCTGCTGCAGCTTGCCTTCGAGCTGCTCGCGGCGCCCCTCGATCACGTCGAGATCATCGTCGGTGAGCTTGCCCCACTTTTCCTTTGCGGCGCCCTTGAACTGCTTCCAGTTCCCTTCGACCCGGTTCCAATCCATCGTCATCTCCTCTTGAGTTCAGACGGTGTCTAACGGGCGGGCAAGTCAGTCGTTCCGGAAGGAACTGCGGCAACATGTTGCAGCAGATTGGTGTGGCCCCGGATTTCGCTTCGCTCCATCCGGGCTACAGATCAGCCCGCCGCCTTGGCTTCCCGGCGCCGCGCGGTGAGAATGAATTCGGTGTAGCCGTTCGGCTGCTCGCGGCCCTTGAAGATCAGGTCACAGGCGGCCTTGAAGGCGACGCCGTCGAAACCGGGCGCCATCGGCCGGTACAGCGGATCGTCCTTGTTCTGCTTGTCCACCACGATCGCCATGCGCTTCAGCGACTCCATCACCTGGTCCCTGGTGATGACGCCCTGATGCAGCCAGTTCGCCAGATGCTGGCTCGAGATCCGCAGCGTGGCGCGGTCTTCCATCAGTCCGACGTCGTGGATGTCGGGCACCTTGGAACAACCGACGCCCTGGTCGATCCAGCGCACGACATAGCCGAGGATGCCCTGGCAGTTGTTGTCGATCTCCTGCTTGACGTCGTCGGGCGCCCAGTTCGATTGCGACACCGGGATGGTGAGGATGTCTGTGAGCTTGGCGCGCGGGCCGCCCTTGGACAGTTCCTGCTGGCGCGCCTGCACGTTGACCTGATGATAATGCAGTGCGTGCAGCGTAGCGGCGGTCGGCGACGGCACCCACGCGGTGGTGGCGCCGGCCTGCGGATGGCCGAGCTTCTGCGTCAGCATGTCCGCCATCTTGTCGGGCGCGGCCCACATGCCCTTGCCGATCTGGGCATGGCCGGGCAGGCCGTCGATCAGGCCCATATCGACGTTCCGGTCTTCATAGGCCTTGATCCAGGGCTGCGCCTTCATGTCGTTCTTGCGGATCATCGGGCCGGCTTCCATCGAGGTATGGATCTCGTCGCCGGTGCGGTCGAGGAAGCCGGTATTGATGAAGCAGATTCGCTTCGAGGCGTTCTGGATGCAGGCCTTGAGGTTGACCGTGGTGCGGCGCTCCTCGTCCATGATGCCGATCTTCATGGTGTTTTCCGGCAGCGCCAGCATCTTCTCGACCTGGCCGAACAGTTCGCAGGTCAACGCGACCTCGTCGGGGCCGTGCATCTTCGGCTTGACGATGTAGACCGAGCCGGTGCGGCTGTTCTTCGTATTCGACAAGCCCTTGAGATCGTGGATCGCAAGCAGGCCGGTCACCGCGGCGTCCAGAATGCCTTCCGGAATTTCGTCGCCTTGGCTGTTGAGCACGGCGTCGGTGAACATGTGATGACCGACATTGCGCATCAGCAGCAGGGCGCGGCCGTGCAGCTTGAGCTGTTTTCCGTCCGGCGCATGGTAGACGCGGTCGTGGTTGAGCGATCGCGCCAGCGTCTTGCCGCCCTTCTCGAAGTCGGCGGACAGCGTGCCGTCCATCAGGCCGAGCGTATTGCGATAGACCAGCACCTTGTCCTCGGCATCGACCGCCGCGACGCTGTCTTCCATGTCGAGAATGGTCGAGACCGCCGATTCCAGGATCATGTCGGCAACACCGGCCGGATCGTCCTTGCCGATTGCATGAACGCGGTCGATCTTGATCTCGATATGCATGCCGTTGTTGACCAGCAGGATCGCGGTCGGGGCTGCGGGTTCGCCACGGTAGCCGGCGAATTGCGTGCTCGATTTCAGCGCGGTGGCGTTGCCACTCTTCAGCTTGACCGCGAGCTGGCCGGCAATGACGCTGTAGGAGGTGACATCGGTGTGGCTTCCGGTCGCCAGCGGCACGGCGGAATCCAGAAACGCCTTCGCTTTCGCGACCACCTTGGCGCCGCGCGCCCTGTCAAAACCCCTGCCGCTTTCGCTGGTCTCGTGCGGTATCGCGTCGGTGCCGTAGAACGCATCGTACAGGCTGCCCCAGCGCGCGTTTGCGGCGTTGAGCGCATAGCGGGCGTTGGTGAGGGGCACCACCAGCTGTGGGCCGCAGATTTTTCCGATCTCCTCGTCGACGTTCGCTGTCTCGACCTTCTGGGTCGCGGGCTCCGGCAGGAGATAGCCGATCTCCTTCAGAAACGCCGTGTAGGCATTCATGTCGAACGGCTTGCCCCTGTTGGCGCGGTGCCAGCCGTCGATTTTCGCCTGCAGGGCGTCGCGGAAGGCGAGCAACTCACGGTTTTTCGGCGCCAGCTTCTTGATGATGGCGGCCAGCCCTGCCCAGAACGCATCCGGAGAAATCCCGGTCTTGGGGGTCGCCTCCCTGGCGATGAAATCGAACAAAACAGGGGCGATCTTCAGTCCGTGGGCGTCGATACGATTCATGATGGCATTTCTCGCGAGAAACGGCGTCTAAGGCGCGGTTTTCAGGGGGTGGACAACGACAAAAGGGCCCCGCAAAGGGCCTTGTTCGGGGCCCTTTTAGCCCTAAAGCCGGGTCAATGAGAAGGCCCCAAACGGGTCTTCTCACGCCTCAGATATTGGCGGCGAGATCGGCCAGTTCGTCGAACAGGATGCCGGAGACAGCCATCATCCGCTCGATTTCGTCGGTGGCATCAGTGACCGAGCGCGCCGAGGTGTCGATGGACAATTCGCTTGCCGTGGGCGGCTGGTAATCGTTGACGATCCCGGTGAACCCTTGCAGCGCGCCGGCACGCGCCTTGGCGTAATGGCCCTTGGGGTCGCGGTTCTCGCAAACCTCCGCCGGCGTCGCGACATAGACTTCGCGAAACGCGGTGTCGGCGATGCGGCGCGCCGCGGCGCGGTCCTCCACCGCCGGCGAGACCGCGGCGACGATGGCGATATGGCCGTTACGCGCCAGATGGGTGGCAACTTCGGCGAGTCGGCGGATGTTCTCGGTGCGATCGGTCGCGGAGAAGCCGAGATCGCTGTTGAGCCCGGCGCGCAGTGTGTCGCCGTCCAACAGCACCGGCGAGCCTCCGCGGCTGAACAGCCGGCGTTCCAGCGCGCGCGCCAGCGTCGATTTGCCGGAGCCCGGCAACCCCGTCAGCCATATCACCGCGCCGCCGTGACGGTAGCGCGCCGAACGTTCGTCGGGACGCAACGCGGATTCGACCGGCACAATATCGACGGGAATTGCGCGCTGCCCGGCGTCGACCGACAGCACCAGGCCGCCGCCGGCGATACGGCCGTTGACCTCGATCACCAGCCGCCCGGTACGCGGATTGTCGGTGTAGGGATCGGCGGCGATCGGCTGCGCCAGCGAGATGTCGATTTCGCCGACATGGTTGCGCCCGATCGCCTTGGTCTCGACGCTCGAGAGTTCGCCGGGATCGACGGCCTTCTCGATCGCGACCACATTGGCGCGGGTTTCCCGGGTGCCGAGCCGGACCAGGACCGAGGCGCCTGCCGCCAGCGGCTTGTCATGCAGCCAGAAGATCCGCGCGCGCATCCGCCTTGTGTCGCGAGGGCTGGTCCCGACATGGGCGATGACGTCGCCGCGTTCGACGAACAGTTCGCGGTCGAGCGTGATGCCGACCGAACGCCCGGCGCCCTGGATTCCATTGACCGGTGTGACCGGCCAACTCTCGACGGTGCGGATCCTGGCGATCTTGCCCGCGGGCATGATGACGATCTCATCGCCGGCGCTGAGGCTGCCGGATTCGATGCGGCCGGCGACGATGCGGCGGTCGTCGAATTTGTAGATCGCCTGCACCGGCAGCCGCAGCGCCAGCGTCTCCAGCGGCCGCGCCGGTTCGAGCGCATCCAGCGCTTCGACCACGGTGGGCCCGTCATACCATTCGATCCGCGGCGTGCGTTCGGCGACGCCGTCGCCATCGCGCGCCGAGATCGGGATCACGGCGGTCGGCGTGACGCCGAGACCGGTGAGATGCGCGGAAATCTCGTCGCTGATCTCCTCGAACCTGGCGGCGCTGAAATCGACCCGGTCCATCTTGTTGACGACGACCGCAACCTGTTTGACGCCGAGCAGATGCAGCAGGTAGCCGTGGCGCCTGGTCTGGTCGCGGACGCCTTCCAGCGCGTCGATGATCAAGACCGCACCGTCGGCCTGCGAGGCGCCGGTGATCATGTTGCGCAGGAATTCGGCGTGGCCGGGCGCGTCGATCAGCACCACGTCGCGGGAGCGGGTGCGGAAGCGGATCTGCGTGGTGTCGATGGTGATGCCCTGGTCGCGTTCGGTCTGCAGCGCGTCCAAGAGGAACGACCATTCGAACGGCATGCCGCGCCGGGCGCTGACCGCTTTCAGCATTTCGAGCTTGCCCTCGGGCAGGCTGCCGGTTTCGTGCAAGAGACGCCCGACCAGGGTCGACTTGCCGTGATCGACATGACCGACAATGACGATGCGGACTTGCGGGCGCGTGGTGCCGTTGGGCGTCGTTGATATCGCAGTGGGGACGATCATGTTCATCGGGGCGCTCAACTCAGTATCCGCTAGAGGTAGCCGGCGACGCGTAGCCGCTCGAAGGCATCTTCGGTCTCGTGGTCCAGCGCGCGGCCGGCGCGTTCCGGCACCTTGGTGCCGTCGAGCTCGATCAGGATTTCCTCGATGCTGGAAGCATTGGAAGCCACCGGATTGGTGATATCGGCATCGCCCAGCGAGCGGTAGCGCTTGCCGCCCCGGGAGAGATAAAGCGGGATGATCGGAATGTTTTCGCGCTGCGTGTAGGCCCAGATGTCGGCCTCAGTCCAATGCAGGATCGGGTGAATGCGCAGATGTGCGCCCGGCGGCGGCGAGGCGTTGAACTGGTCCCAGAATTCCGGCGGCTGATCGCGCACGTCCCATCCGCCCTCGGTGCCACGCGGCGAGAACACTCGCTCCTTGGCGCGGGTCGCCTCTTCGTCGCGGCGAATGCCGGCGATCAATCCGTCGAAGCCGTATTTGGCGAGCGCGAGCTTCAATCCCTCGGTCTTGCGCGCGGCCGACCGCGCCGCCGGCGGCAGGGTCGGATCGATGGTTTCCAGCGGCGGGCAGGGGTCGATCTTCAGATCGAGTTCCCATTCCTTGCCGTAGCGGTCGCGAAACGCATACATCTCCGGAAATTTCTTGCCGGTATCGACATGCAAAGCGGGGAACGGCACGCGGCCAAAGAAGGCCTTGCGCGCCAGCCAGATCATGACGTTGGAATCCTTGCCCAGCGACCACAGCAGCGCCAGCTTCTTCAGCCGCGCGAACGCTTCCCTGAAGATGTAGATGCTCTGCGCCTCGAGCGCGTCGAGGTGATCCATGGTGGGGACGGGCAGTCGCCCTTCGGCCGGAATCTGCAGGGGCGCAGATCCAGTCGGCGGGTCTGCGCGACGCAACCGGGCGATCGTGGAATCGGTGTCGAGAAGATGCATCTCTGGGCCTTGGCCTTTGGAGGTGAAAATTCTATAGTTGCACTGCAGTAGAGAAGAAAAAATTTTCTCTTTGCGGGCGTTGTGCGAGACATATATAGAAAATAATTCTAGTCAACCCCGCAAGTTGGGGCAGCGAGTGTCGCATGCGATTTCTGCCAGTCTTTCTCGACCTGCAAGCCGGTCCGGTGCTGCTTGTCGGCGCCGGCGATCTGGCGCGGGCGAAACTGCGCCTGCTGGCGGCCGCGGGCGCGCGCATCCGCTACTTCGCGACCGATGGCCAGCATGACGTGAGCGGGGTTGGCGCCGACGATGCGGCGCGGATCGAGCGCGCGGAAGGCGATCCGCTGACCGCCGATCTGAGCGGCGTGATTGCGATCCTGTGCGCCGGCGCCGGCGACATCGGGATTGCGATGTCGGTGCGGGCTAGGTCGGTCGGTCTTCCCGTCAATGTGATGGACGACCTTGCCCATTCGACTTTCATTTTCCCGGCGATCGTCGATCGCGGCGACGTGGTCGTTGCGGTCGGTACCGGCGGTGCTTCGCCCGTGGTGGCGCGCCGCGTCCGCGAGCGCATCGAGGCCGTGCTGCCGGCGCGCATCGGCAACCTCGCCAGCTTCATCGGCCGCTGGCGCAAATCGATGCACCAGCGCTTGCCGGAGATGGCGCTGCGCCGCCGCTTCTGGGAGCGGGTGGTTGACGGTCCGATCGGCGCGCTGGTTCTCGCCGGGCGCAAGGACGAAGCCGAAGCGGCGCTGCAGCAGATTCCCGATCCCGCAGTCTTCGCCGGCGCGCTGGCATCAGGCCAGGCCGAGGGCAGCGTGACGCTGGTCGGCGCCGGTCCCGGCGATCCGGATCTACTCACCATCAAGGCGCTGCGTGCGCTGCAGGACGCCGACGTCGTGTTCTATGACGAACTGGTGTCGCCGGAAATTCTCGATCGCGTGCGCCGCGATGCCTCGCGCGTGCCGGTCGGCCGCCGCGTCGGCAGGCCCGGCATCGGCCAGGACGCCATCAACAAGCTGCTGATCGATGCCGCGAAGTCGGGGCAGCGCGTGGTGCGCCTCAAGGGCGGCGATAGTTTCGTGTTCGGCCGCGGCGGCGAAGAGGTCGAAGCGCTACGCGCGGCCGGCGTCGCCTGTTCGGTGGTGCCGGGAATCACCGCGGGCCTTGGCGCCGCGGCGCAATTCGAGGTGCCGCTAACCTTCCGCCACGAGGCGCTGCGCATCACCTTCCTGACCGCGCACAAGGCCAGGGACGCCGAAACCGTCGACTGGTCCGCGCTGACCGACGAGAAGATGACGGTGGTCGTTTATATGGGAATGACCGCGGCGCCGTCGGTTCGCGCCGGCCTGCTGGCGGCCGGACGTTCGTCGCAAACCCCGGTCGGCGTGTTCGCGCGGGTGACGCGGCCGGACGCGCAGGCCGCGGTCGGGACCTTGCAAGAGCTTCCCGGCCTGATCGAGAAGATCGACGGCGGTCCCGCCATTCTCATCATCGGCGACGTAGTCGCGCACTCCGCGCCATGGCGCGAATCCAATCTCAATCAAGTGATCTCCAAACTGCTGGAACCTGCCGCATGACCTCTCCGTTGCAACAAAAGATCAAGATAACCGGCCCCTCCGTCGTGACCGCCAACCGCACCTGGGATGGCATCGTGATCTGGCGCACGGCCGAAAAAGGATGGTCGGCGGAGCTGTCGGATGCAGCGATCGTTCGCACCGCCGACGAAGCCCGGGCGCTACTGGCCGAATCGGTCGCCGACGACGTCGGCGCGGTCGGCGCCTATATCGCGCCGGTCGAGGTCAAGGACTCTGGCAAGATCAAACCCGGCAATCTGCGCGAACACATCCGGTTGCAGGGCGTCACCATCGATCTACCGGTTCCGGCATAAGGCAACATTCCATGTACGCATATGACGAACTCGATCGCACGCTCATCAACGAACGTGTTTCGGAATTCCGCGATCAGGTGAAGCGCCGGCTGTCCGGCGAACTCACCGAGGACGAATTCAAGATGCTGCGGCTGCAGAACGGCGTCTATCTGCAGCTGCACGCCTATATGTTCCGGATCGCGATCCCCTACGGCACGCTGTCGTCGGTGCAGTTGCGGCGGCTCGCCCATGTGGCGCGGAAATATGACCGCGGCTACGGCCATTTCACCACCCGGCAGAACATCCAGTTCAACTGGATCAAGCTCGCCGAACTGCCGGACGCGCTGGCCGACCTCGCCGAAGTCGGCATTCACGCCATGCAGACGTCAGGCAACAACACCCGCAACGTCACCTCGGACCAATGGGCCGGCGTCGCGCCGGGCGAGATCGAGGATCCCCGGATCTGGTCCGAACTGCTGCGGCAATACACCACGCTGCATCCGGAATTTTCCTTCCTGCCGCGCAAGTTCAAGTTCGCCATCACCGCATCCGCGCACGACCGGGCGGCGATCAAGGTGCACGACATCGGGCTGCGGCTGCACAAGAACGCGGACGGTGAAACCGGTTTCGAGGTTCTGGTCGGCGGCGGACTCGGCCGCACGCCGTTCATCGGCAAGACGATCAAGCCGTTCGTGCACGGCCACGATCTCCTCAGCTATGTCGAGGCGATCCTGCGCGTCTACAACCAGTACGGCCGCCGCGACAACATCTACAAGGCGCGCATCAAGATCCTGGTGCACGAACTCGGTATCGAGAAGTTCGCCAGGGAGGTCGAGGACGAGTGGCTGCAGATGCGCGACAGCGCGCTGGCGATCGACGATGCCGTCATCGAGGATATCCGCTCGCGCTTTTCCTATCCGGCTTACGAAAAACTGCCGCATATGCCGGAGGAACTGAAGAAGGCGGCGCATGATCCGCTGTTCGAGCGCTGGCGCAAGAATTCGGTGTTCACGCACAAGGTTCAGGGCTATTCGATCGTGACGCTGTCGCTGAAGCCGGTGGGCGGACCGCCGGGCGATGCCACCGCCGACCAGATGGACGCGATCGCCGATCTCGCCGACAAATATTCCTTCGGCGAAATCCGCGTCAGCCACGAGCAGAATCTCGCGCTGCCCCATGTCGCCAAACGCGACTTGCCCGCTCTGTGGAAAGCGCTCGACAGGATCGGCGTGGCCACCCCGAACATCAATCTGGTCTCCGATATCATCGCCTGCCCGGGGCTGGACTACTGCTCGCTCGCCAACGCGCGATCGATCCCGATCGCGCAGGAATTGACGCGGCGCTTCGCCAATCACGACACTGCCAATCTGATCGGGCGGCTGCACATCAACATCTCCGGCTGCATCAACGCCTGCGGCCATCATCATGTCGGCCATATCGGCATTCTCGGCGTCGAGAAGAACGGCGAGGAATTCTACCAGATCACCATCGGCGGCCGCGCCGACGAAAACGCCGAGGTCGGAACCTTGATCGGGCCGGCGGTGCCCTATGGCGAAGTCGCCGACGTGGTCGAGGATATCGTCGAGGCTTATCTCGCGCTGCGCGCGCGTCCCGACGAGCTTTTCATCGACACGGTGAAGCGGCTCGGCGTCGAACCTTTCAGGGAGCGGGTCTATGCCACTCGTTAAGGGCGGAAAAATCACCGCCGACGCATTTGTTCCTGTGGCCGACGACGCCGAGCTTCCGGGCGATGGCGCGATCCTGATCTCTGCCGCGCGCTTTCTCGGCGATGCCGAGGCGCTGTCGCGCCGCGCCGGCAAGCTGGGAGTGGTCTGGCCGAACAACCGCGACGTCGACGATCTCGTGCCCTGGCTCGACCGGCTTGCGGTGGTCGCGCTGGCGTTTCCGAGCTTCCGCGATGGACGCGCCTACAGCCAGGCGCGCGTGCTGCGGGAGCGCCACGGCTATCGCGGTGAGTTGCGCGCCACCGGACAGGTGCTGCGCGACCAGTTCATATTCATGCTGCGTGCGGGCTTCGACGCCTTCGAGGTGACGAAGGAAAGCGACGCGGAAACGTTTGCCGCGACCGTCAAGCGCTACTCGGTGTTCTACCAGCCGACCGGCGACGGCCGCATCACCGCGCTGCACCGGCGGATGCAATTGCGTCATTCGGAGAGCGCCGGCCAGTGAGTGTTTCAGCACATCAGGCATCATCGGAGCGGGCCGTGCGCCCGCCGGACTTGCCGTCGGCCGGCGAACTCGATCATGCGCTCCGCAACGCCGCGCCGGCGGAAGTGATCGCAGCCGCCCTGCGCGCCGTCGGCCGCGAGCGTCTCGCGCTGGTCTCGTCGTTCGGCACCGAATCGGCGGCGCTGCTCAAGGTGATGGCCGATGTCGATCCGGCGATACCGGTGATCTTTCTCGACACCGGATGGCTGTTCGAGGAGACGCTGGCCTATCGCGACACGCTGATCGCGACCCTCGGACTGCGCGATGTCCGTTCGATCAAGCCGCTGGAAGAGACGCTGACGCGCGAGGATCCGGAGCGCGAATTGTGGTTCTCCGATCCCGATGCCTGCTGCCGTATTCGCAAGGTGGAGCCGCTGGCCCGCGCGCTGGCGCCGTTCTCGGCCTGGATCAACGGCCGCAAGCGTTTCCAGGGCGGCCTGCGCGCCGACATTCCGGTCGTCGAAGACGACGGTATCAGGCTGAAATTCAATCCCTTCGCCAACATTTCCCGCGAGGACATCGAGGCGATCTATTCGCTGGCAAAGCTGCCGCCGCATCCGCTCGCCGCGTCCGGGTTTCTCTCGGTCGGCTGCATGCCCTGCACCAGCCGAACCTCGGCGGGAGAAGATGCGCGCGCCGGCCGCTGGCGCGGCAGAACCAAGACAGAATGCGGCATTCACACCGTCAAGACTTCATAGGACAATGACGCTGCCGCACCGTAAACAAAGAAATGCGGTTTCGTTGACTTGAGGCGCCTTCATCGCGAGTTATGTCCCTCGTGCTTTCGATGACAATGCCGTCGTCTGGCCGGATGGAGACTGGGATGATTCGTCGTATTTTGCCGGTTGTTGCTGGATTGCTGTGGGTGAGCTCGGCGCTCGCTGCCGATGTTTCGCTGCTCAACGTGTCCTATGACCCGACGCGGGAACTCTACGCGGATTTCAACAAGGCGTTCGCCGCCGCCTACCAGAAGCAGACCGGCAAAAGCGTCGAGATCAGGCAGTCGCATGGCGGCTCCGGCTCGCAGGCGCGCGGCGTGATCGACGGGCTGCAGGCCGACGTGGTCACGCTGGCGCTGGCCTATGACGTCGACGCCATCGCCGGCAAGGGTCTGATATCGGCCGACTGGCAGAAGCGGTTGCCGCAGAATGCCTCGCCCTACACCTCGACCATCGTGTTCCTGGTGCGCAAGGGCAATCCCAAGGGCATCCGCAATTGGGACGATCTGGTCAAATCCGGCGTCAGCGTCATCACGCCGAACCCGAAAACCTCCGGCGGCGCCCGCTGGAATTATCTCGCCGCCTGGGGCTACGCATTGAAGAAATTCGAATCCGCCGGCAGGGCCAGGCAATTCGTCGGCGACCTCTACAAGAACGTGCCGGTGCTGGATACCGGTGCGCGCGGCTCGACCGTCACCTTCGTCGAGCGCGGCGTGGGCGACGTGCTGCTGGCCTGGGAGAACGAGGCGTTCCTCGCCCAGCGCGAATTCGGCAAGGACAAGTTCGAGATCGTGTCGCCGCCGCTGTCGATCCTGGCGGAGCCGCCGCTGGCCGTGGTCGACAAGGTCGCCGACAAGAAGGGTACCCGCGAGGCCGCCGAGGCCTATCTGAAGTACTGGTATACCAGGGAAGGTCAGGAAATTGCCGCACGCAATTCCTATCGTCCGCGCGATTCCGAGATTGCGAAGGAATACGAGAAATCCTTCGCCAAGGTCGACTTGTTCACCATCGACGATGTGTTCGGCGGCTGGACCAAGGCGCAGAAGGAACACTTCGCCGAGGGCGGCGTTTTCGACCAGATCTACAAGAACTGATCCGGCGAAGCGGAAGCAGAGGGCATTGTGAGCGGAGGGGAGGGACGGCGCAGTACATTGCCAGGCTTTGGTCTCACCATGGGACTGACGCTGACCTGGCTCTCCGTCATCATCCTCATCCCGCTCGCGGGCCTGTTCCTGAAGACCTTCGAGCTGAGCCTCGATCAATTCTGGGCCATCCTCACCAGCCGCCGCACCCTGAATGCGCTGAGGATTTCGTTCGGCCTCGCCTTCGCCGCCGCGCTCGTCAACCTGGTGATGGGCATGATTATCGTCTGGGCGCTGGTGCGGTACCGGTTTCCGGGCCGCCGGCTGTTCGACGCCATCGTCGATGTTCCCTTTGCGTTGCCGACCGCGGTGGCCGGCGTCGCATTGACCTCGCTGTTTGCGCAAAAGGGCTGGCTGGGGGCGCCGCTGGCCGAACTCGGCATCAAGGTGGCGTTCACGCCGGTCGGCATCTTCATCGCCATGATCTTCATCGGCATTCCCTTCGTGGTGCGGACGGTGCAGCCGGTGCTGATCGATCTGGACGCCGAAATCGAGGAGGCCGCCGCCAGCTTGGGGGCCAACCGCTGGCATACGGTTTCGAAAGTGATCCTGCCGAGCCTCACTCCGGCGCTGCTGACCGGCTTCGCACTGGCGTTCGCGCGCGCCGTCGGTGAGTACGGTTCGGTCATCTTCATTGCCGGCAATTTGCCGAACGTCTCTGAAATCGCGCCGCTCCTGATCGTGATCCGGCTGTCGGAATTCCGCTATGCCGACGCGACCGCGATCGCCGTCGTGATGCTGGTGGCGTCGTTCCTGATCATTTTCGCGGTCAATCGCCTGCAGCGTTGGGCGCAAATCCGCATCCCGGCGCATGGAGGCTGATCCGGATGAATCAGCCGCAACTCTCGCTCAGCTCGGCACAGGACGATCTTCGGACCGAACCGAGGTTCGTTCGCATCGTCATCATCGTGGTCGCGGTGGCGTTCCTGACGGTGTTCGTCGTGCTGCCCTTGGTCGTGGTGTTCGCGCAGGCATTTTCCAAGGGGGTCAGCGCGTATTTCGCGGCGCTTTCCGATCCGGAAGCGCTGTCGGCGATCAGGCTGACGCTGACGGTGGCGGCGATTTCGGTCGGCCTCAATTTGGTGTTCGGGGTGGTCGCGGCCTGGGCCATTGCAAAATTCGACTTTCGCGGCAAGACCTTCCTGATCTCGCTGATCGATCTGCCGTTTTCGGTGAGCCCCGTCATTTCGGGCCTGGTGTTCGTGCTGCTGTTCGGCGCGCAGGGTTATTGGGGGCCGTGGCTGCAGGCCCACAACATCCATGTGCTGTTCGCGGTGCCGGGCATTGCCCTGGCGACCATTTTCGTGACGTTTCCGTTCGTCGCGCGCGCCCTGATTCCGCTGATGCAGGAGCAGGGCACCCAGGAGGAAGAGGCCGCGATCTCGCTCGGCGCTTCGGGCCTGCAAACCTTCTTCCGCGTCACTTTGCCCAATATCAAATGGGGCGTGCTTTACGGCGTACTGCTATGCAACGCGCGGGCGATGGGCGAGTTCGGCGCGGTGTCGGTGGTGTCGGGCCATATTCGCGGCGAGACCAACACCATGCCGCTGCTGGTCGAGATCCTCTATAATGAATATCAATTCGTATCGTCGTTCGCGATTGCCTCGCTGCTGGCGATGCTGGCACTGATCACGCTGGTGGCGAAGACCATTCTCGAACGGCGTCTGGACGAAGGACAAATTCCGCGTGGCGATTGAAGTCAAGAACATCGTGAAGAAGTTCGGCGCGTTCGCCGCTCTCGACGGCGTCGACCTGAAGGTCGCCAACGGCGAACTGCTGGCGTTGCTCGGGCCGTCGGGGTCGGGCAAGACCACGCTGCTGCGGATCATCGCGGGACTGGACTGGCCTGATTCCGGCGAGGTTTCGTTCGACGGCGAAAATGCGCTCGCCCACGGCGCCAGCGAGCGCCATGTCGGTTTCGTGTTCCAGCACTACGCGCTGTTCCGGCACATGACGGTGTTCGAGAACGTCGCCTTCGGCCTGAGGGTGCAGCCGCGCGCGGTCCGCAAGGACGAGGCCGCGATCCGCGCCCGCGTCAAGGAATTGCTGGATCTGGTGCAGCTCGACTGGCTGTCCAGCCGTTATCCGAGCCAGCTGTCCGGCGGCCAGCGCCAGCGCATCGCGCTCGCCCGGGCGCTGGCGATCGAGCCGCGCATCCTGTTGCTCGACGAACCCTTCGGCGCGCTCGACGCCAAGGTGCGCAAGGAGCTGCGGCAATGGCTGCGCTCGCTGCATCACGAGATCAACGTGACCTCGATCTTCGTCACCCACGATCAGGAAGAGGCGCTCGAAGTCGCCAACCGGGTGGTGGTGATGGACAAGGGTCGCATCGAGCAGATCGGCACGCCCGGCGAGGTCTACGACCATCCAGCGACCGCCTTCGTGCACGGCTTCATCGGCGAATCCATCGTGCTGCCGGTGGAGGTGCAGAACGGCTGCGTCCGGCTCGGCGGCAAGCCGCTGAATATCGGGGCGGACGGCATTGTCTCCGGCGCGTCGAAACTGTTCGTCCGCCGCCACGACATGGCGATCGGGCCGGCCGGCAGCGGCGCGTTCGAGGGCGCGGTGCGGCATGTCCGCAGCTTCGGCCCGATCCAGCGCGCCGAAGTCGCGCTGTCGGCGGGTGAGGGCACCACCGTGATCGAGATCGACGCGCCCCGGGACCGGGAATTGCAGCCGGGCGAGATCGTGGGATTGCAGCCCCGCCGCTACCGGATTTTCGCCGTCTAGGAGTGACTTGACCTGTCATTCCGGGATGGTCCGCAGGACCAGACCCGGAATCTCGAGATTCCGGGTTCGCTCGCTTGCGCTCGCGCCCCGGAATGACGGTTGAAGGCGCCATCCGTTCACCATTCAGCCATGGTTGGTATGCAACAACTCCCCCTTCGGTTGGGGGAATCTCGAATCATGCGGGCGATCATCGCCATTATCGGGCTATTGGCGCTGGGCGGCTGCGTCGTGGACGCGCCGGTTCCGGATCAGCCGACCATGTATCTCAGCATGGC
>JBAQER010000538.1:0-8169 GCA_049286845.1 Bradyrhizobium sp. | reverse complement strand
GGCGATGTTTCCCGCCGATATGACCGAGCAGCGCAAGAAGCTGATGACGATGCTGGCCGCCGTGGTGAACGGCCTCGGCAATCTGCAGTCGATCTTGCCGGCCGCGAGCGCTCTCGCCAAGCGCCATGTCGGCTACGGCGCCAGGGCGGAGCACTATCCCGTGGTCGGCGCCGCCCTGCTGTGGACCCTTGAAAAGGGACTCGGAGCCGCATGGACGCCTGAAGTCGCCGATGCATGGACCGCGGCCTACGGGACGCAGTCCGGTTACATGATTTCAGAAGCCTACGGTAGCGCCCAGGCCGCCGAGTAAGGATATCTCGTGAGCGAACCGCTGGTCATCGTCGGCAATGGAATGGCCGCCGCGCGTCTGGTCGACGAACTGGCGAAGGCCGCACTCGGGCGTTACGCCATTGCCGTGATCGGCGACGAACCGCGGCTCGCCTACAACCGCGTGCTGCTGTCGTCGGTGCTCGCGGGCGAGACGGCCTCACATGATATCGAGCTCCGGCCGGCTTCGTGGTGGCGCGACCGCGGCGTCACCCTGAAATATGGCTGCGTCGCCACCGAGATTGACGTCGGCCGCCGCGAACTCAAGATCGCGGGCGACGAGAGCATCGCGTTTTCGAAGCTGGTGCTCGCCACCGGCTCGACGCCGCTGCGGCTCAACGTGCCGGGCGCGGAACTCGCCGGCGTCCATACCTTTCGCGACAGCCGCGACGTCGATCTGTTGCTGACGCTGGCGGCCCGCAAGAAACGCGTCGTCGTGGTCGGCGGCGGATTGCTCGGACTAGAGGCGGCCTACGGCCTCGCCAAGGCCGGCGCCCCGGTGACCCTGGTTCATCTGATGGACCGGCTGATGGAGCGCCAGCTCGATGCGCCGGCGGCGGAGCTGTTGAAGTCGCTGGTCGAGCGCAAGGGCATCGAGATCCTGCTCGATGCCAATACCGCGCGAATCCACGGCGAGACGGAGGTCGAGGGCGTCGAACTGGCGGACGGCCGCCGGATCGATGCCGACGCGGTGATCTTCGCGGCCGGTATCCGGCCGAACGTCGCGCTGGCAAAGGAGGCCGGCATATCGGTCAATCGCGGCATCGTCGTCGACGATCATCTGCAGACCGGCGCGGCGGACGTGTTCGCGATCGGCGAATGCGCCGAGCATCGCGGCATTTGCTATGGCCTGGTCGAGCCGGCCTACGAACAGGCCCGCGCGCTGGCGCAGCATCTTGCCGGCCGGGCGGCCAGCTATCGCGGCAGCGTGGTTGCGACCAACCTCAAGGTCTCCGGCGTCAGCGTGTTCTCGGCCGGCGACTTCATGGGCGCCGACGGCAGCGAAGCCATCGTGCTCAAGGACCTCAGGCGCGGCACCTACAAGAAGCTGGTGATCTCGGCGGGCCGGCTCACCGGCGCGGTGCTGGTCGGCGATGTGGCCGACGCGCTCTGGTATCTCGAATTGATCCGGGACCGCAAACCCGTCGCGGGCATCCGTGCCGACATGATGTTCGGACGCTCGCTGGCGCTTCAATCGGAGGCGGCGTGACCAGGTTGCTGACATGACGGCCGTCGATCCCACACTGCGCGCTATCAGCACCACTTGCGCCTATTGCGGCGTCGGCTGCGGCGTGCTGGCGACGCCCGATGGCCGCGGCGGTGCGGCGATCTCGGGCGATCCCGAACATCCCGCCAATTTCGGCCGGCTGTGCTCGAAAGGCTCGGCACTCGGCGAAACCCTCGGGCTCGAAGACCGGCTGCTCTATCCGATGATCCGCTGCAGCAAGGGCACCATGGAGCAGGTGGCCTGGAGCGACGCGCTCGACCATGTCGCGAATCGTTTCGCGCACATCGTCAAGCGCGACGGGCCCGGCGCGGTCGCGCTCTATCTCTCCGGGCAGCTCCTGACCGAGGATTACTACGTCGCCAACAAGCTGATGAAGGGATTCATCGGCAGCGCCAATGTCGATACCAATTCGCGGCTCTGCATGTCCTCCTCGGTCGCCGGTCATCGCCGCGCGTTCGGCGCCGATACCGTGCCCGGCTGCTACGAGGATCTCGAGCAGGCCGACCTGCTGGTGCTGGTCGGCTCCAACGCGGCCTGGTGCCATCCGGTTCTGTACCAGCGCATGCTCGCCAACAAGCAGAAGCGCGGCGCGCGCATGGTCGTGATCGATCCGCGGCGGACCGATACGGCCGGCGACGCCGAGCTGTTTCTGGGCCTGAAGCCCGGCACCGACACGGCGCTGTTCTCCGGCCTGCTGGTGCATCTTGCCGACAATGGCGCGCTCGATCCCGATTACATCGAACGATACACCGGCGGTTTCGACGAGGCGCTGGCGCGGGCGCGCAGCATCGCCGGCAGTGTTGGCGCGACCGCTCTGGCGACCGGCCTTTCCGAACAGGACGTCGCGGACTTCTTCCGGATCTTTGCCGCGAACCCACGCGTGGTGACGCTGTACTCGCAGGGCGTCAACCAGTCGGCGCAGGGCACCGACAAGGTCAATGCCATCATCAACTGCCATCTCGCGACCGGGCGGATAGGCAAGCCGGGTGCATCGCCGTTCTCGCTGACCGGGCAACCCAATGCGATGGGCGGTCGCGAGGTCGGCGGGCTCGCCAACCAGCTCGCCGCCCATATGGGCTTCACGCCGTCCGACATCGACCGCGTGCGCCGGTTCTGGAAGGCCTCGCGCATCGCCACCCATGAGGGGCTGAAGGCGGTCCAGATGTTCGAGGCGATCGCGCGCGGCGAGATCAAGGCACTGTGGGTGATCGGCACCAATCCGGCGGTGTCGTTGCCGGACGCCGACGCCGCCCGCGCCGCGCTGAAGAAACTCGAGCTGTTCGTGGTCTCGGAGAATGTGCGTTCCAACGACACCGTGAACGCGGGCGCGCATGTGTTGCTGCCGGCGCAGGCCTGGGGCGAGAAGTCCGGCACGGTGACCAATTCGGAACGCCGGATCTCGCGGCAGCGCGCCTTCCTCGCGCCGGCGGGTGACGCCAGGCCGGACTGGTGGATCCTCGGCGAAGTGGCGAAACGGCTCGGCTTCGGCGCGGCGTTCGATTTCAATTCCGCCGCCGACGTTTTCCGCGAGCACGCCGCACTGTCGGCATTCGAGAATAACGGCAGCCGCGATTTCGACATCGGCGCTTTGCAGTCGTTGTCGGATGAAGCCTTCGATGCGCTGACGCCGGTGCAGTGGCCGACGCGCCAGGACAACAGCCAGCCACAGCCGCGCTTTTTTGCCAATGGCGGCTTCTTTTCAAGCGACTTCAAGGCGCGTTTCATCGCGCCGGAGATCCCCGCGCTACGCACGGAGACCACCGCCGGCCGGCCGCTGCGGCTGAATACCGGCCGCATCAGGGATCAATGGCACACCATGACCCGCAGCGGCCTCAGTCCGCGGCTGGGCCAGCATCTGCCGGAGCCGTTCGTCGAGGTTCACCCCGACGACGCGCTGAAATTCGGCGTGACCGACGGCAGCTTCGCGCGCGTCACCACCGATCACGGACAATGCACGCTCAAGGTCGTGGTCAGCGAACGGCAGCAGCGCGGCATGCTGTTCGCGCCGATCCACTGGAGCGAGGCAACGGCGACCGGCTCGCGCGTCGGCGCGCTGGTGGCGCCGTTCACCGACCCATTCTCCGGCCAGCCCGAGAACAAGGCGACGCCGGCGTCGATCACGCCTTACGAATATGTGTTCCGGGGCTTTGCGCTGTCGCGCACCCCGCTCGCCTTGCCCGACCATGCCTGGTGGGCGCGCGTGGCGGTTCCCGGCGGCTATGGCTATCTGCTCGCCGACAATGCCGATCTTGCGGGATGGCAGTCCTGGCTGCGTTCGGTGGCCGGCGACGATCTCGCCGAATACAAGGATTTCGGCGGCGGCGTTTACCGCGCCGCGTGCTTTGCCGCCGACCGTATCGAAGCCTGCTTGTTTATCGGGCCGGCGCAGGACGCCGGCGACTGGAACATCGTCAAGCAGCTGTTTGCGGCCGACAGGCTCGACGACGAGCAGCGCCGCATGCTGCTGTCGGGCAAATCGACCGACGGGCTGGCCAGCGCCGGACCGATCGTCTGCGCCTGTTTCGGCGTCGGCCGCACCACGATCTGCGACACGATTGCTGGCGGTGCACGCACGCCCGCGGAGATCGGCGCCAAGCTGAAGGCCGGCACCAATTGCGGCTCCTGCATTCCGGAACTGAAACGGCTGATCGCGCAGGCCGGCTCCTCGGATCCCGAACCACGGCAGCTGGCGGCGGCCAATTAGACCGTAGACCTTTCAGGCCCTCGTCGTCGACGGAATTGTCGACGAGCCGCTGATGCGCGCTCGCTTCAGTGACAAGCCCGACAGTTTTTTCGTCAAGCCGGACGACGTTTCCGATATATTGCGATGATGCTGACGCATCAGCGTCGCTCGGCGTGGAGCTTTGAGCTCGAAGCCAGGCCATTCGGCGAGGCCTGGTGAAGCCTTGACCGGTTCGAACAAATCTGCGCTCGGGACATTGATCGGCGGTTCGGCTAAGGTCCGATGTGAGGGGCAGAAGCGGCGATCGAGGCAATCTTGCGAACGGAAAAATTCGGCGGCAACGGCCCTGAGGTGCCCGTGATCGGGCAGGGCACCTGGTACATCGACCATGGCGATCGCAAGCGCGCGGTCGCCGCCCTGCGCCGTGGTCTCGATCTCGGCATGACCCACATCGACACCGCCGAGATGTATGGCGACGCCGAACCCGTCGTCGCCGAAGCGATCGCCGGACGGCGCGACGAGGTCTTCCTGGTCTCGAAGGTTCTGCCGAGCAACGCTTCGAGGCGCGGCACCATTACCGCATGCGAGCGTTCGCTGGCGCGGCTGAAGACCGACCGGCTCGATTGCTACCTGCTGCATTGGCGCGGCGCGTATCCGCTCGATGAGACCGTCGCGGCGTTCGACGAACTGACGCGCGCCGGCAAGATCCGCTCCTGGGGCGTCAGCAATTTCGACACCGACGACCTCCACGAATTGCTCGCAGTCGCCGGCAAGGGAAAAGTCGCCTGCAACCAGGTGCTCTATCATCTGCAGGAGCGCGCCATCGAGCACTCGGTGATCCCGTGGTGCGAGCAACACGGCGTCGCGGTGGTGGCGTATTCGCCGTTCGGTCACGATGATTTCCCGTCGCCGCGCAGCCAGGCGGGCGAACTGCTGCATACGATCGCGGATGCGCATGGCGCGTCACCGCGCCAGGTCGCGCTGGTCTTCCTGACGCGGCGGCCGTCAGTGTTCGCGATTCCCAAAGCCGGTACGCCTGACCATGCCACCGACAACGCCGCGGCGGGCAAGCTTGAGCTCAGCGACGACGAGATCGCCGCGCTCGACAAGGCCTTCCCGCGCGGGCCGAAGCCGCGCGGCCTGCCGATGTTGTAGCTCGGTTCCCTCATGGTGAGGAGGCGCGCAAGCGCCGTCTCGAACCATGCGTCTCGCAGCCATGCTTCGAGACGCGCGCAAGGGCGCGCTCCTCAGCATGAGGCAACAGGGAACGCTGCGGCGGGCCGCTGCGTGCAATCGCGCATATCGGCTGCCTGTTTTCGGACCTTGTCGTTTCGGGCCAATTGTCGTTTTTTAATCACTCGCCCGATTCGATAATTTCACGCCGAGTTTCATCGTGACCCCGCCACCCGCCGCAGCCGCCAGGCTGGACAGCGCATCATTGCCTTTGCCGGAAGACAAGAAGCCGGCCGCGCGCAAGGCGCCGGCGCGCGCCGATCATCCCTTCAAGGGGATCGCGCTGATCCTCGCCTCGACGGTATTTCTCGGCGCCTCGGACGTGACCGCGAAATACCTGTCGGCGACGCTGCCGTCGATCGAGATCGCCTGGATCCGGTTCCTGACGTTCGCGCTGATCATGTCGCCGGCAATGCTGCCGGGCTCGCCGCTATTCGCGCTGCGCACCGGCCGGCTCGGCCTGCAACTGCTGCGCGGCGCCGCGCTGCTGGGGTCGTCGCTGTTCTTCATCTCCGGCCTGCGGTTCCTGCCCATTGCGGAAGCCTCCGCCACCGGCTTCGTCGCGCCGCTGTTCGTCACTGCGCTGTCGATCGTTTTTCTCAGCGAGAAGGTAGGCGTGCGGCGCTGGATCGCGACCGCGGTCGGCTTGGTCGGCGTGCTGATCATCCTGCGGCCGGGCACATCGGCGTTTCACCCCGCCGCGTTTTTCCCGATCGTCTCGGCGCTGGCCTGGGCGTGCACCCTGATCATGACGCGGATGATGGCCGGGCGGGAACACGTCCTCACCACCATGACCTATTCGTCGATCGCAGGCGTCTGCATTCTCACGCTACTGGTGCCGTTCGTCTGGGTCACCCCGAGCTGGCACGATATTATGTTCGGGATTTTCATCGGCGTGGCCTCGACGGCCGGGCAGTGGATCGTGGTGCTGGCGTTCCGCTACGCCGACGCCTCGGTGCTGGCGCCGTTTTCCTATACGCAATTGCTGTGGGTCAGCATCCTCGGCTTCCTGGTGTTCGGCGAAGTGCCCGACATCTGGACCGTGGTCGGCGCGGCCTTCATCGTCGGCAGCGGGCTCTACACCGCGCATCGCGAGCGGGTGCGGCGGTCGCAGCTTCTGGCGATGCCGGGCGAGCCGTCCCCCAACGCCTGATCGATCGCTGACGCCCGACCGCACGCGTAGGCCGGCCGGGCCGCAAGCGTTGCGCGTGTGCAACAGTGGAACCGGAAAACATCCTTTTCAGGTGACGAATCAAGGGATTCTGGGCGATCCGTAAAATTACGGGACATTAGCCATGCTAACCTGATCCGGGCGGCGCCGCAGAGCGCTGGACACAGGGCTGTGGGGTTGGCGTTGCGTTTTCCCTTGCAATTGCTGGTGCAAGACCGGCCGCGCGGTTGCGTGGCTGCGCTACGCTATGGCGCGGCGCTGGCGGTTGCGATCCTGTCGCCGTTGTCGGCCGCGCAGGCCCAGGGTTTCATCTGGGGCGGCACCGGTAGTTCGACCGCCACGACGGACTACAATCTCGGCACCAACTGGGCCAATCCGCCCACCGGCGCGCCGCCGGTCACCGGCGGCCAGTCGGCCATTTTCGATTCCGTGGGTTCGATTGCCGTCACCGTGACGGCCGGCCCCGTTGCGCCTGACGCCTGGACCTTCAATGCCGCCTCGCAATCCTATGTCATCAATGGCGCGGACGTTAATTTCAGCCTGGCAGGGCCCACCGGCGGCATCATCAACAATGCCAATGCCGGCCAGGCGATCTCGATTTCGAACAATATCGGGGGAACGGTCCCCGGCGTTCAGGTGCAGCAGCTCGATAACAGCCTGCTGACGCTGTCCGGCATCAACACCTATTCGGGCGGCACCATCATCTCGGGCGGCACGCTGCAGGTGACCAACAACAGCTCGGTCGGCACCGGGGCAGTGACGATCAACGGCGGCACGTTCCAGGCCGACGGATCCGGCGATCTGACCTTCAGCAACAATTTCACGCTCAACGCGCCCGCCTTCGGCAGCGCGATCGATACCAACGGCATCGCGCTGACCATCTCCGGAGTGGTCAGCGGTCCGGGCGCGCTGACGGTGTTGGATACTTTCGGCGGCGGCCCCCTGATCCTCACCGCCACCAACACCTATACCGGCGGCACCACGATCTGCACCTGCGCGACGCTGCAACTCGGCGACGCCACCCATACCGCCACCATCGTCGGCGCGGTGTTCAATGAGGGCCTCCTCGACATCGTCAACGCCAACACTTCCGGCATTACCTCGATCACCACCGATGGCGGCTTTACCTCGTTTTTCGGCGGCAATACCGCGGGCACGGCGACGCTCGTCAACCAGAATGTCGGCGCGACCGCGTTTTTTGATAATAGCAGCGCCGGCAGCGCCAACATCACGAACACCTCGGGCGGCGTCACTCTGTTCGGAGTGCCGAGCGGCACGGATACCAGCACGGCTGGGAACGCCACCATCGACAACGATGACGGTGGAACCATATTCAACGCGCAGACCAATGCGGGCACCGCCCGTATCACCAACCAAAATACTGGCGGAACGCTATTCAACGATTCGGCATCCGCCGGGTCCGCGACCATCATCAACAATTTCGACGGCATTACCGAATTCAATGCCCTTTCCACGGCCGGCAATGCGATCATCATCAACAACAACGGCGGCAACACCGATTTTTTC
>JBAQER010000537.1:0-1669 GCA_049286845.1 Bradyrhizobium sp. | reverse complement strand
CCTTTGAACAGGCCTCATTCTTCATCCGCTTGTGCGCCACGACCCCCATGCCGGTTTCGCGCACGGCCCATTCGGCATAATGCTGCGCCTTGCCATGCGCAATAGCAGCCACTGCATTCACAATGCGCTGGGCTGTGGCGCGGTCGAGTTTTTGAAATTTTGTGGCGCCCCAGCGGGCGCGGTCCAGCATCATCCGGCCCTGCTCAAGGGCGGCATCGGGCACTTTCAACAGAGCTTCACTCATGTCAGGCTCCTCAGTTCACTTTGTCTGCACTGCGCAACAATTCGCGCGCCCGCGGCATGGCCGCATCGAACCGGTCAAGAATTTCCTGGCATAGCCCGGCACTCAGCAGAACGCCGGGCTTCCATTGCAACACCCGCTTGTCGAGGGAGGAAAAAATCGCCCACACGCCATGCTCATAACGCGCCCGCGAAACCGAAACAGCTCCTTCCGGATGATTGAATTCAAGGCCGAGCACCACGCCTTTTTGACGGACGCCGGTGAAGATGTCGCCGTGGCGCTCCATCATCTCTTTCATGCCCTCACGAAAGAAATCCGTGACCGTATGAACATTGGCGATGGTTTCTTTCCGCAGCAGCATTTCGATAACCTTGTGGGCCACGATGCAGCCGAGTTCGGCGCCGCCCGAAGTGCTGATATGGGCGGCGCCATCCTCATTCAGCCATTCGCCAGTTCTTTCGTTCACCAGGCAGGCGCTGATCGGATAGAGCCCGCCTGATAACCCCTTGGCCGTCACCATGATATCGGGTTGGATTCCATACGCCTGCCAACCCCACATGGCGCCCGTGCGCATCAGGCCGGTTTGCACTTCGTCGGCGATATACATGGCACCGTATTTTTCACACAGCGCCTTGCAGGCATTGAGGTAGCCGTCTTTCGGCATCGGGAAACCATAGGTGGCTGGAATGGTTTCCATGATTAGCGCCGCGCAATCATTGCCTTTGAGCGCTGTTTCCATGGCAGCAATGTCGTTGAAAGGAACCTGGATGAAAGTTTCCGGCTGGTCGCTGAGAAAGATCTTGGTGAAGCGGTCATCACCCGTGGCAACGGCAAGGCCTGAATGGCCGTGATAGCCTTTGATGATAGAGACTATCTTGCGCCGCTTCGTTGCATAGCGCGCACTCTTGATGGCGATGTCCACGGCCTCCGCCCCTCCGGGAGCAAACACCGCATATTTCATTCCTGGCGAAACCTTGATCAGCGACTCGGCCAGTGCGGCGCGCGCCACGGAAGGGAACCAGTGGTTGCCAATGTCGAAGTAGTCCAGAGCGCCTTTCAGCGTTTCAACGAGTTCCGGATGGCGGTGGCCCAGATTATAGGTGCCGCCATTCAAATGCAGGTCGATGAGACGGCGCCCGCTCATGTCATAGAGGCAATAGCCCTCGCGCCGGTCGATGACCAGATCAATGCCCGCTTTCTGCCAGAACTTGGTTTTGTCCGGGTTCCAAAAGGTAATCGCCTTGTCAAAGAGCGCCTGCTTGGACTCAAACCGGAAATGGCCGTAATCAAACATTTATGGCTCCTTCGGGCATTAAATGACCGACATAAAACAGATTTTGATGCAAGCACAGCAATTTTATGTTGTCAAGTGGTCAAATTATGCCTAGACTGATCAAGAATTGTAGGAAGTCGCAAAGCTGTCATAGA
>JBAQER010000536.1:0-6545 GCA_049286845.1 Bradyrhizobium sp. | reverse complement strand
GCCGGGGGCCGCGTTGGCGACCGCAAGCATCTTGTACACGGGCTCGGTCGTGTTGTTGATGAAGCCGATGTCGGCGCTGGTCTGGGGCGTGCGGTTCGCGATGTTGTCGGACATGCGAACGAGCCGCTCGGACACGAGCTGAGTGAACGGTTTTACCGAGACAGTGGTGCGGCCCGGGTTCAGACAATCGACGGGTTCGTCGCACGCATAGACATCAACGGCGATGTTGCCTTCGCTGGCCGAGGCGCCGCTCCCGAGCAGCAGGTCGCGCAGGCCCACGATGGTGGGTTCAAAGTAGCGCGGCATCGCGCCGCTTCCGTCATCCTGCGGCGGGTAGAGCACGACCGTCCCGATCACGCTCATGATGAGTTCGCGCTCTGCCTGGCTGATCGAGCCGCCCACGCGGTTCAGCGCCGTCCAGATGACGTTTCCCTTGACGAAGGTGGCGTTCCGAACGTTGGGGTCGGTCGATGCCGCGGCCGCCTTGACGACGCCTGCGGCGTTGGTGGCGCAGGTGAGCCGTCCGTCGACACGGTCGGTCACGCTCCCCAGGTACTGAGAAATGTTTTCACAGCCGCTCATGACTGAGTTGTCGTACTTGCCGACGACGCCATTTACGAGCGCCTGCGCCGCTTCGCAGGAGTTGATGTTCATCGCGTTGATCTTGTTGATCTGGTCCTGCAGCTCGGTGAGCAGCTTGTCGATGTCGGGGGAGATCGACTGAAGCGCGAGCTTGAACGCGTAGCCGACGGCGTTCGAGCCGATGTTTCGCAAGAGCGCCACGAACTGCTGCTTGTTGATGAAAGAAAACGCACCGCCGAAAAGGTCGATTCCCCCGCAGCCCGCCCGCAGACTCGGAAGCTGGGCGTCGACGAGCGGGTAGTTCCGCCCCGGCGAGCGCATCATGAGGGCGCCGCCGGTGTACAGGTTCATCGCCTGGCCGCGGAAGGCGCCGGGCGAGGTGACATTTCCCAGGGCGCCCAGATCGTTGAACATCGCCTGCATTTCACCGTTGAGATCGGCTGGGCGCGTGAGGGTGGGCGCGGTTGTGAGGGTCACGGCGAGCAGGCTCGCGATGATTCGCTTCATTCGGTCAGTCATGAGTGGTCCTTTCGCGTGTTACAGCGGGCCGTTGGATCTGTCCTGGGCGAGCGCGGCGATGCGCTCGATGAGATCGGACAAGGCCATGAGGCCAAAGCCAACCGGGCGGATCTCTCGCTTGGATGGCGCGGTGAGGTAGAGAGCTGGCACGACCGAGGGGTTTAGCCTTGCCGCGATACCGTTGTCGAGTTGCGGGTTCGGATATTCGGGAAGGCCTCCGCCGTCGAGGCTCACGGGGAAAACGAGCATGCCGAATTCCTGCTCGAAGCGCTTGAGGATGGGAGCTAAGCGGTGGCAATATGGGCAATCGCTGCGGAAGATGAAAAGAAGCCCGTGCGTTGCGGAGAGTGCACGCACCGCCTGCGCCTGGCGCTCCTCGCGCTGTTCGTCGAAGGCCGCGATTGCCATCGAATTGGTCGGCCGGCCGGTGATTCCGTAGTCCAGCTCCGGTACGGTCCACACGAGCCGCTGCCAGCGTTCGGCGAACACCTCGGACTTGTTCATTACCATGCGCTGATAGCGCATGTAGGCGAGCAGATTCGCCTCCGTCGGGTTCATGACCGCGACGCGCTTCAGGTCGTCGAGCCGCTTTTGCATCGCTTCGAAGCGGGCAAGTTCAGGAAGCCGCTGGGATGCGGCAGGCGGCAGCGGCGCGTTTGGAGCCGGCGGGGGCGGTTCCCGATACCAGAACCAGCCTTCACGATTCCGAAACCAGTACGAATTTAAAACTTGGCCTCCGGTCTCCTCCGCAACGGGCTCGGCTGAGACCTCCTCCGCGTACGCGATCTTCGATCCGAGGAAAGTCGAAGAGACGAACGCGACAAAGAAGAGCAGGCGGATCACTTTCGGTCACCTTTTTCGGGGAAGGTCCCGTCCCGGCAATAGCTCACCTGGTAGACGAGTTCCTTGTCTTCGCGCTTGCCGGTTTCCAGCACGGACCGCTGACGCGTCGTGACCTCCAGACGGTGGCATCCCGGCTTCGGCAGGGGATGCAGCGACTTCACTTCGACCTCGATCGGGGCGAGCGTATTGAAGCGTTGGCGGATGTACGTAGCCGACTCACCGACGATCACGCCGCGCGCCGATCCGCGCTCGATCGCGGCTCTCAGGAGCGGCTTGACATCCGGCACCGCTAGTCTGTCTCCGGACTCGGCCACTGATAGCCCTTCGGTTCCCGTCAAGACCAGGGCGAGCACGACGCGCAGGACGGTCGATTTCATGGCTTGTAGTAGATCTCCACCTTCTGTTGGGCGCGCGCGCTCATGGCACCGACATCGGGAAGCGTGGGCGCGATTTCGGCGTAGAACTCGGCGAGATTCATCCGCGAAAAGTCCAACGCCTGAAGCTGTGCCACGGTGAAACCGCCGCAGTCGGGACTTTCGGCGGCACCCCAGCCCCTGCCGATCTGGGCGCGGCCCTGCTCGTTGATGATCCTGGCAAGGCGCGAGTTGAAGCAGCAGTAGGATTCCGTTTTCTCGATGCACAGCCGGAGAATCGGCATGCGGCTCGAACAGTAGCTCCCGATGCTGTGACAAAGCCGAGTATCGCGTTTCATGGCGAGCGCCTGCTCGGTTTGTTCGCAATTGAGTATCCCGGAGAGCTGGATTGCCAGCATCGCGATGGTCCACGGTCCGGGCACGAGCGACCCGACGAAGGAGGCGACCGAAACGTCGCCGGCCATGAGACCCGCAAGGGCGGAGGATCCGCCGCCCACGCCGAACAACGCCTCAAAGCCGGCCATCACGGCCTGGGGGGCGTCCGAGGTGAAGAGGGCATCGTAGGTATAGGACGATCCGACCGCCCCGAGCACCTGCCCACCGGCGCCGAGGATCAGATTCAGATTGCTGAAAAGCGATCCGTCCGTACCGCCGCCCGAGCAGCAGTTGACGAGCCCGAAGAGTTTCTTGCGGCAGCGGTTGTCGTAGCCGTTGAACACATATAGGGAGTTGGGATCAACGTACTTTCCGGCCTCCCGCTCGACTTCGAGCATCGCCACGCTCTTTGCCAAATCGGTGTCGGCTGGGTAGCCGGTGTTGAAGCAATTGCCTTCCATGCAGAATTGCTGGTTGCCGCAATTGGCGAGCGTGGAGGTCGTGCCACTTGTGACCTTGCATTGGTAGGTCTGCTCGTACAACTGGCAGAGTCCATTGGTACCGGTATCGATGCAGCTCGACCCGACCTGGCTGCAGCCCCGGTCGCGCAGGGGTTGGCAGTCGTCCACGGTGTTCTGCGATACGCAGTTGAAGGTGTCTTGATACCGCCAGCAGTCCCGGTACACGGGGTAACCGCTGATTTGCTTGGTAGCCGGACCATCGACACAGACTTCAGAGAGCTTCTGGCAGTCCGCGGCAGCAGCGCACGCCGACATCAACGCTAGCAGCACGGCAGCGCAGGTTCGAAGAAACCAGCGCTTCACTGTGTCCTCGCTTCGAGCGCTGCACACTGGTTGTCCCAGGCATCGGTCACCGTAGCGATGCTGCGTGGGCGCTCGAAGGTGAACGTGCCGCACGCGCGCGTTTCGTTGATGGGCGTTGTCGTGCACGTGACGTCATCGCAGGTCGTGGACGTAGCCTCGTAGCGGGTGCAGAAGGCGAAGCTGCATTGGTCGGCCGTACAACCGCCACCCTTGTAGTCCACGCGGTTGAACAGGTCGGTCGTGTACCAGGAGCGGCCGATGAAATTGGTGAATATCTGGGGCGAGACGGCACCACTCGTCGGATCTACCTGGATCTCCGCATAGCCGGAACAGGGTTCTTCGGTGCAGATCGCGTGCAAGGCCATGCGCACCGTGTCGCTCGTCTGGCAGTAGGCATTAATCGCAATGCCGGCAAAGCGGTTGCCCACTTCGCCGTTTCCCCAGGTGTTCACCCAGAAGTTTCCGAACCAGGTGCCCGGTGTGCAACTGTTGCTCCAGCTCACCTGCACCGTGAGCAGCTTCTGGCAGGTCAGCTGCTCCATGGCCCGGTATTGGTTGCAGACGCGTGTTTCGAAAATATCGGGACTCGTCACCGTTTGGGTGGTACAGGTGCTGTAGGTGCCGGCAAGATTTCCGGCGATCGATTTCGGATCGTTCGCGATTACCTTCGAACGCAACACGATCGGGTCATTCGGTCCTATCGTGAAGCTCGGACGTTGGCCGGGGTTGGTCTGCGAAAAGTTCGTCGCGTTGCAGGCTTGATCGGCGTAGGACGAGCCCTGCCCGGGCGTAAGAGTGCAATTGCCGATGGCTGCGCCCGCGGGCGCGCTGAGGCCGCCGGAGCCGTAGAGACTGCTTTGCGGCGGATTCGTCGTGTAGTTTGGAACGGTCGAACGGGCGGCATCGCCCGTGACGCTTCCGCGGGCTTGTGCGTTGCCCGAGAGCCCGAGCTGTCCGCCTTGGGAGAAGGCGTCCGACAGCGGGTCGGCCCAGGCGCTCGAATTTGCCGCAAGGGCGATCAGGAATAGAACGCGCGCGAGCATCTACGGCGCCCTTTTCAGCCGCGTGAGATAGGGGAGCGCCTGCGGTCGGGCCGAGGGCACCTGCCGCACCATCGCCTCAAGCGCGTAATCCAGACTCACATCGCCGGCAATGGCAACGAAGGCGGAGGGACGGCGGCAATCCGAGGTGCACGCGGACTCCGTCACCGTTGCACCGGCGCCGCCCGTTAGTAGGACGAAGGTGGGAGCGCGCTCGACGGCATAGCGTGCGAACGCTTGAGGATCGATCTGCCACGCGACGTTGCGCTCGCCGATCAACGATTGGACGCGGGCGAGGGTCGCGCGCATCGAATTGTCCTTGAGGCCGCGCAGGACGAGCATGGCGCCGGATCGCGCCGCCTGGTCGGCGAGGCCTCGCAGGCTCGCCGCCGGCATGTCCAGCGTCACGAAAATCCTCAGTGCAGACTGCGGTGATTGGGTCATTGAAGGAATCATCGCCCCGGTGTGGTGCCTGACGAGGGCTTCGATGTCGATTCCCGCAGCGCCCGGGTTGATCTTGGGCGGCAACGCGATCGGCGTCCGTTCGATTGCGCGCGCATCCGGAAACGGGTGGGTTTCGCGGATGCGGTCGATGGTCTCTTTCGAGGGCCACACAGGCTCGGCCGCATGTGCGGGGAGCGCCGCGCATAGCGCCATCAGGACGATGCTGACGGAATCAGTAAGCGCCGGCACAGCAGTTCCTCTTCCGAAAAATCTGATAGGCGAAGTCCTCGCCCGCGACCGGGAACTCCTTCCCCGCACCCCAGATGAGGGTGCTGCGCCCGAATGGCTGGCAACAGGTTCCTCCATCCTTTTGGGTGTTCGGTATCGGATAGACCATCTGCATCTTGTATTGGGTCTTGTCCATGATGGGTTGCGGGTAGTAGCCGCACAGCCCCGCATCCCCGCTCGCGCCCCAGGTTGCAAGCTGCCGATGCATCTTGGCGGCCATGCGCTGGGTGAGCAGCGTTGACGCCTGCACGCCGCCGATGTGGGTGGCGACGTGTCCGTCCATCGGGTAGATCGAACCCTGGCAGCCGGCGCACCAAAAGAGGCTCGCGAGCGGAAATCCGGCGGTCGCGGCGACGCAGTCGGCAGCGCACGCCGCCTTGGCAAGCGGGTTGGCAAAGAGCACGGCCTCGGGGTTGAGAATCGCGGTGAGCTCGTCGTCGGCCCACAGCGGATCGACCTCGGTCAGGTAGACGAGATCGAGCGATCCCTTCTCGAGACAGGGGAAGTCGAGCAGCACTTCGAGCCAAGTGAGGATGGGATTCGCGTACCAGTGAACCTGGTAGAAGCTGTTGCGCGTTTGGCTGTCGTGACCGACCTGCGCCCCGCGCGGCACATCGACGCCGGGGTCGAGCTGGATGCCGCCAAGGCCCACCATGCAGAAGGGGGTACGCGTGACATCCACCAGGCGCACCGGCTCCCAGAATCCGATCGAGAGTCCGACCCGGGGAGGATTGTTGCAGTAGCAAACGGGCGAGGAGGGGTTGGCGGTGTCCTCCTGACCATCGGACATGAGCGTCGTTCCGCCGACGGTCATCGGGAAGATGCAACTCCAGCAGATGTCGGTGATCGGATTCACGAAGCGGCCGTGGCACATCGATCCGGCCCGCGCCGCGGACGCGAGGACGAGCCACGCCATGACGAGCACGGCGGCGAAGAGACGGTTAGAGGATTTCATCGATGCGAAGGCGCTTGCCTTCCTGGGAAACGAGCGCCGGTACGTGGCGGATGCGGAGCTTCTCGGTCAGACTGCCCTGCTGGTCGTAGTAGACCGGCAGCTTCCACTTGTGCGCAAGATCGAGATAGGAGCCGCCGGTGAGGATCAGCTTCACTTTGCCGTGGTAGCGATCGAGGAGGTGCCGGGCGCGCTTCACCTGGCCGGCGTCACGCGCGTCGAAGAAAAGCAGGTGCTTGGAGAGCGAGACCGTATCGAGGGGGTTCACCCGCGTTCCCGGCGAGACGATCACCCTGCCTTCGGC
>JBAQER010000535.1:0-7778 GCA_049286845.1 Bradyrhizobium sp. | reverse complement strand
CACATAGTCGGTACTAGCCGCCGCCGATCGCCGCGATGCATGCCCGCCATGCGGGCGCGCCCGGGCGCTGTACGCGTGCCATCAAACTCGCTACCTCTCGCACATGCCCTCCACCTCACGCACCCTCACGTCCCCTGCACTCTCGCGCGAACATCTCGGCCTGGTGCTGGGCTTTGTCGGCATGGCGATCTTCGGCGGCACGCTGCCGGCGACCCGTATCGCGGTTGCCGCGATCGACCCGCTCGCGGTGACCGCGCTGCGCACCGCGATTGCCGGATTGTGTTCGCTGGCGCTATTGATCGTGCTGCGCCGGCCGCTGCCGCCGCGCCGGCTGTGGCCGCAACTGGCGATCGTGATGCTGTGCGTCAGCATCGCCTTTCCTTTCCTGATGGCGCTCGGGGTGCAGACCGTCGACGCCTCGCATGGCGGGGTGGTGCTGGGGATTCTCCCGATTGCCACTGCGCTGGTCGCCGTCGTCATTACCCACGAGCGCCCGCGACCGCTGTTCTGGATCGCGTCGATGGCGGGTGCTGCGCTGGTGATTGCGTTCGCGTTGCGCCAGGGCGGCGGCACGTTCTCGGCCGGCGACCTCTTTCTGTTCGCGGCGGTCGCCGTGTCCGCGATCGGTTACGCCTTCTCCGGCAGGCTGACGGCGCAAATGCCGGGCTGGGAGGTCATCAGCTGGGTGCTGGTGATGGCGCTGCCGATCTCGCTGCCGGCGGCGGCGCTGACGATGCCCGCCGATATCGGCCAGATCGCGCTAAAGCCATGGCTGGCGCTGCTGTACGTCGCGCTGTTCTCGCAATGGATCGGGTTCTTCGCGTGGAATGCCGGCATGGCGATGGGCGGCATCGCGCGGGTGTCGCAGGTGCAATTGCTGCAGCCGTTCGTTACCTTCGCGCTGGCGGCGTTCTTCAACGATGAGACCATCACGCTGCAGATCCTGCTGTTCGCAGCGGCCGTGGTGGCGACGGTGGCGATCAGCACGCGCACCCGAAGCCGCCCGGCCCCGGTCGCTCAGGGTTGACCCAAGGCGTCGGTTCCGGCTTCGCGCCGCGCGGCGAGCACCATGCCGCCGGCGACGCCGACGCCCAGCACATACATCCAGCCTTCGTGAAAATCGAACAGATGTGAATTGAAGAGCGAGGTGAAGATATTCTGCACCACCACCAGAAGGCCGATCCATGCCGCCAGGCCGTCGCCGCGAAACAGCAGCAAATGGACCAGCCACATCGCGTAGAGCCCGGCGACACCGACCGCTCCCCATTGCACCGCCACGTTCAGGGTCTGGTTGTGCGGGTTGGCGACAACGATGGCTCGCGCGCCGACCTCGCCGATCGCGGCCTGCTCAAACAGCCCGCGGGTGGAGCCGGTGCCATGGCCGATCACCGGAGCCGCGGCGAAAAACTGCAGCGATCTCTGCCAGTACAGTAACCGCGAACCGATGCCGGACTCGTCATTCTGAACCGCCGTGAGCGGGTAATCGGTAAAGAACTTCGAGACGGTCGCGCGCAACTGGGGAGATATGTTCCAGACCACGGCGGCAAGCAGTGCAACGGCGCACAAAGCGGCAATAGCCGTTCGCAATCTCAGATGCAGCAGCGCGAATATTGCCAGCATGACCGGCATCGTCACCAGCGCCGTTCGCGAAATCACGACGAACATCATGTTGGCGATGAAGCTCAGGGCGATGACCGCGAACAACGCCGCCAGCCAAATTCGGTTGGTTCGCAGCAAAGTCAGGACCGGATAGGCGAGCGCCACCGCGCACAGCACGAATTCCTGGCTCTGGGCGATGTAGTTCTTGACGACAATCCCGCTGGCGGGGGCATAGGGGCCGCGTGAAAGGTAGGGCTTGAGCGAGAGATACGGCTCGAAGGCGACCAGCCACGACCCCACCATCAACAGCGCGCAGGACGCCAGAAAGGCAATGAAAACCCACACGCCACGGGGCGAGCGTTCGAAATGATAAAATAGCAACGGCAGCACCAGCAGTTTCACGGTGGGGCCGACTGCATCCAGCCGCGCGCTCCAGGATGCGTCCGACCACAGGGTGCCGGCGAGCGCCAGCACAAAGATCGCGATCGGCAGCACGGAGAGCGGACGCAGCAGCGACCGCAGCAAGGCGCGCAGTTCGATGGTGGGAACCAGCGCGATGATCCAGAGCGCCGCAGCGATCACCACACCGGTGGTCGACCAGGGTAGCAGGATCGCGATCAGAACCGTCAGCAGATCGATGTTGAAGATCCGCGCCGCCGGATCGTGCCATGCGGAAAGAACCAGCGAAAGGCCGGACAGGCCGGGCTGTGTTCTTGCGGCTTCAGTCATCCCTGGTTCCTTGCGCGCCGGAGACAGCGAAGGCTGTCGTTCCGGCATCGCGCCGCATGCCGAGCACCATGCCGCCGGCGACGCCGACGCCCAGCACGTACATCCAGCCTTCGTGAAAATCGAACAGATGTGAATTGAACAGCGAGGTGAAGACGTTCTGCACCACCACCAGCAGACCGATCCATGCCGCCAGGCCCTCGCCGCGAAACAGCACGAAGTGCCGCCACCACATCGCATAGAGCACGATGACCCCGAGCACGCCCCACTGGATCGCGACGTGCAGGGTCTGATTGTGCGGATTGCTGACGACCTGACTGCCGGCGAGCACCTTGGGTCCGGTCGCGGCCTGCTCGAAAAGCCCCCGCGTCGATCCGGTCCCGTGCCCGATCACCGGGGCCTCGGCGATGAAGCGCAGCGACTTCTGCCAGAATTCAAGCCGCAACCCGATCGAGGTCGGCTGATCCAGCTCCTTGTAGATCTGGTAATCCCTCAGAAACGTCGTGGTCGTCCACTGCAACTGAGGCGACACCGTCCAAGCCAGAGCGGCGATGGCGAGAGCAGCGCCGAAGATCGCGAGGCTGGTACGCCATTTCAAGTGCAGCAGCGCGAATACCGCGAGCATGATCGGCATGGTCACCAGCGCGGTGCGCGAAACCACGACAAACATCATGTTCGCCAGCAGGCTGAGCGAAACCGCCGCGAGCAGCGCCGCAAGCCGGAACCGGTTGGCTCGCAGCAAGGTCATGATCGGATAGGCCAGCGCCACCGCGCACAGCGCGAATTCCTGGCTTTGATCGATGTAGTTCTTGACGAAGATTCCCCGCATCTCGGCGTTGGGCTTGAGCGTGAGGCTGGGCTCGAAAGCGACCGCCCAGGACACCAGCATCAGAAGCGTGCAGGAGGCGAGGAAGGCGATGAAAACCCATACGCCGCGAGACGAGCGTTCGAAATGATAGAACAGTAACGGCAGCACCAGCAGTTTCACGGTGGGGCCGACCGCATAGAAGCGCGCGCTCCAGGATGCGTCCGACCACAGGGTGCCGGCGAGCGCCAGCGCAAAGATTGCGATCGGCAGCACGGAGACCGGACGCATCAGTGAGCGCAAAAAGGCGCGCGGTTCGATGGTGGGAACCAGCGCGATGATCCAGAGCGCCGCGGCAATCGCGACGCCCGAGGTCGACCACGGCAACAGCACCGCGATCAGCACCGTCAGCAGATCGACGTTGAGGATCCGCGCCGCCGGGTTGAGCCAGGCGGGAAGAACCAGCGAAAGCCTGGACCGGCCGGGCTCTCTTCTTGCAGCTTCAATCATCCCCGGTTCCCTGGCACGCCTGACACAGCTCGCGCATACCTAGCTCAAGCAGCCAAGACGCCGCAATGGCGCAGGCGACGCTGACCGGGGACAGCCTAGCGGCCGCTCAATGCCCGGGCTCCGACAGAACGCCGGCAGGCTTGTTCAGAAATGCGACCATCACGGTGAGACCGAAATAGAACACCGTCAGCATCAGGAAGGCGTCGCCGAAGCCCATCACCACGGCCTGGCGATGCACGATCTGCGACAATTGCTTCATCGCCATCAGCGAGGCGTCGCCCATGCCCTGCAGGCGCTGGGTGAACATGTTGAGGGTTTCGGTCGCGGTGGCGTTGCCCCAGGTCACCCTCTCGTGCAGCCGCGCGATGTGCAGGTCGGTGCGCTGGTTCAGCACCGAGTTGATGACCGCCAGGCCCACCGCGCCGCCGAGGTTGCGCGTCAGGTTGAACAGGCCCGAGGCGTTCTTCACCCGCTCCGGCGCGAGCGTCCCCAGCGAGATGGTGTTGGTCGGCACCATCGCGAACATCATGCCGACGCCGCGCAGGATCTGCGGCACCAGCAGCTCGTAGAAATCGTAGTCGCGGGTGAGCCAGGTCATCTGAAAGGAACCGAGCGCGAAGATGACGAGGCCGATGGCGATGATCAGGCGCATGTCGATCCGCTGCATCAGCCGGCCGACGATCGGCGCGGTGAGGAACATGGCGGCACCGGACACGAACATGGTCTCGCCGATCATCAGCGCGCTGTAGCCGCGCACCTCGGCGAGATAGCGCGGATACATGTAAGTCAGGCCGTAAAGGCCGATGCCGACGCAGAACGAGATCAGGCAGCCGATGCCGAAATTACGGTCGCCGAACGTCCTGATATCGACGATCGGCTCGTCGACCGTCAGCACGCGCCAGAAGAAGGCGATCGCGGAGACCGCGCAGATCGTGGCGCAGACGGCGACCGAGGTATCCTGCAGCCACTCATATTGCGGGCCTTCCTCCAGCACGTATTCGAGCGAGCCGAGAAAACCCGCCATGAAGATCAGGCCCCACCAGTCGAACCGCTCGAGCAGCTTGAAGTTCGGCTGGTCGAAATCGACCAGCGCCAGCACGCCGACGGTGATGGCGATGCCGGGCACGATGTTGATGAAGAACAGCCAGTGCCAGGACAGCCAGTCGGTGATGATGCCGCCGACCGTCGGGCCCACGGTCGGCGCCAAAGTGGCGACCAGGCCGATGATCGGGCCGACGATGTAGAATTTCGCGCGAGGAAACACCGTGTAGGCCGAGGCGAACACGGTCGGGATCATCCCGGCGCCGAGAAAGCCCTGGATCGCGCGCCACAGGATCATCTGCTCGATGGTCGAGGCGAAGCCGCACAGGAAACTTGCGATGGTGAAGCCGGAGGCGGAAATCGCAAACAGCAGCCTGGTGCCGAACGCCCGCGACAGGAAACCGGACAGGGGAATCGCGATCACCTCGGCGATCAGATACGAGGTCTGGACCCACGACACTTCGGATGAGCTGGCCGACAGGCCGGCCTGGATCTCGGAGAGCGAGGCCGAGACGATCTGGATGTCCAGGATCGACATGAACATCCCGAACACCATGATGAGAAACGCAAACAGCCGCCGCGGCGGGATGCGCTCGTCCGGCACCGCGGGGGCACTCATCATCGAAGGCGGGGCGGTGGTGGCGTCAGCCATGGTCTAACCGGGTCAGGTGCGGGCTCGTTCGGATCGGGCTAGCCGCCCGAAACGAAAGAAATCACTTCGGATGAATCATGGCCGGCGCATCGAGATCGGCCTCGCTGTCGGCGTCCACTGCGCCCTCGCGGGTATCGACCGTCGTGTAGACCGACATGCCCGCGCGCAAAAGGTTCTGCTTCGCGACATCCTTCGGCACGCGAATACGCACCGGCAAGCGCTGCACGATCTTGGTGAAATTGCCGGTGGCGTTGTCCGGCGGCAGCAGCGTGAACACCGAGCCTGCCGCGGGCGAGATGCTGTCGACGAAGCCTGCGAATTTGCGGTGGCCGTAGGCGTCCACCGAGATCCTGACCGGCTGGCCCGGACGGATGCGCTTGAGCTGCGTCTCCTTGTAATTGGCATCGATGAAGACGTCGTTGAGCGGCACCAGGTTGCCGAGCCGCTGTCCGGCCTGCACGAAGTCGCCGGTATTGACGAGACGGTTGGAGAAGGTGCCATCGACCGGGGCGCGCACATTGGTGAAGTCGAGATCGCGCTGGGCCTTGGCGAGCGATGCCTGCAATTCCATGAGCTGCGCGCGGGCCTCGGCCTGCTGCGCCTTGGTGACCTCGACATTGTCGCGCGCCGTGTCGTAGGCGGCCTGCGCCGACCTCACCGCCGCCACGCCCTGATCGCGCCCGGCTTCCGACACCTCGAAGGTGGCGCGCGAGGCGAAGCCCTTGGTGGAGAGCGCCTGCTGGCGCTCGAAATCGAGACCGGCCCGCTTCAACACGGCTTCGGCGGAGGCGAGCTGCGCCTTGGACTGTTCGGCGGCGCTTTCCAGTGCCGTGACCTGGCGGCCGATGCGATCGATGGTGGCCTGCTGGGTCGCGATCCTGGAACGCGCGGCATCAACCGCGATGCGATAATCGCCGTCGTCGATCCTGAAGATCACGTCGCCGGTCCGCACCACGGCGTTGTCGCCGGGAAGGATCGCCGCGATGTGGCCGGACACCCGTGCGCCGAGCATGGTGTTGTTGGCGCGGACATAGGCGTCGTCGGTCGAGACATAGAAGCGTCCGACCAGGACGAAATAGACGCCGTAGCTGGCCGCGGCGAGCGCGAGCAGCGCGAGCATGCCCATCAGGACCAGCTTGCGCCTGCCCGATGGCGGCGCTGCAGCTTCCGGCGCGCCGGCCGGCTTTGCGGTGGCAGGACTCGTCGTGGCAGGGCTCGCGGGCGCTTCCGCCGGGCGGCGCGCCACAGGCTCTTCCGGAATATGAGACCGGCGCGGTTCGGCGGGAGCGGCAGAGGCATCGCGCGCGAATTCGCCGTCCGCCGCGTCCGGCTCGGGACGAAGGATGCGTGCGGCCTGGTCTCTCGCTGCGGCCATCAAGGCCTCCCCAACTGCAATGCTGCGACGCGGGCACGGCCAAAAACCCGGCCCTGCCGCCTCGCCAGCCCCTCGAGTATCATTGACCGAACGGTTCGGTCAAGATATGTAATTCGCCAGACCATACAACGCGGTTCCCTCCCCCGGCCCAATCTGGGCGAGAATCTTTCCAGAAAAGCTAAACCAATGGTTGCAGCAAAACCCACTCCCCTCCACCCCGTCGGCGACGAGGACTCCTCGAAGCGGCGCCAGATTGTCGACGGCGCGCGCAAGGTGTTCCTGGATCTCGGCTTCGACGGCGCCAGCATGGGCGAGATCGCCCGCTCGGCCGGTGTGTCCAAGGGCACGCTCTATGTCTACTTCGCCGACAAGAGCCGGCTGTTCGAAGCCATCGTCGAGGAAGAATCGCTTGCGCAGGGCAGGATCGCGTTCAACTTCGACCCCGAACGGGACGTCACCACGACGCTGATGGATTTCGGCCAGGCCTACATCCAGTTGCTGTGCCGGCCCGGCGGCGGATCGGCTACGCGCACGGTGATGGCGATCGCCGAGCGGATGCCGGAGGTCGGCCGGCGCTTCTACAGCAACGTGGTGTCGCTCACCATCGCCAAGCTCGCCGCCTATCTCGAGGTTCACGTCGCATCCGGCGATCTCGAAATCGAGGACTGCCAGCTCGCGGCGACCCAGTTCATGCAGCTGTGCCAGGCCTCGCTGTTCATGCCGTTCCTGTTTCAGGCGGCCCCGGCGCCTTCGGCCGGGCGCATCGCAGAAGTGGTCGGCAGCGCGACGCGGATTTTCCTGGCGGGCTATCAAAAGAAGCGGGATTGACGGCAAGGCATTTTGCGGCGCCCCACGACCGTCACACCCCGCGAAGGCAGCTCGTGGTCAAAACCAGAAATACTTACCGCGAGTAGATGGTTTCCTGCTTTACCCCCCTAAGAGCGGACATTCATGCGACTGCTTGCGATGTCACGGCGGCTGGCCCGTCACGGCGTGCTGGTTGAATCCCGAATATGCAGGTATATGGTTCAAAAAGCATTTGTCGCTGGGCAGGGCCTATAGGTGCTAAC